>DATCWN010000106.1:0-3328 GCA_036566285.1 Hanamia sp. | reverse complement strand
CAGCTTGAGCTGCCGCCTATGAAATAAAATTTTTCATACCCTTTATAATCGTTGATGATGGAATGCTGATCCACATAAGCGGGGTTGCGGCTGGAGGTGTTGGGATATTCCACATCAGGGATTCCGGTAAGGGTGGCCCATACGCCACGGGCCGTTCCATAAGCCGGGGTAAAACAACGGTCAAAGAAAATTCCCTGGCGGCACATCTCATTAAAATAAGGCGTGGTGTTCAACGGATTTCCATACATGCTGCTTTTATAAGCGGAAAAACTTTCGCAGATAACCACCACTACGTTGGGTTGTTTGGATAAAGTAGCCGCCTCATGAATTCTTGTATAATTTAAATGAACACTATCCGGATTTTTAATATTGAGGTATTGCGTCATCAACGGATAATACGCTTTTACTTTTTCAATATCGAAAGTGGAATTACGGAATTGCAAAGTGCTTAAAAAACTTTGTACGGGGTTTAATGCGAGGTTGGCTTTGAAATCATCATCAAAAGAAAACGCATCGCTCCAGCGCAGGGGATATTGATTGATTCTTCCGAAAATACCTACTCCCAATGCCAAGGTAAATACGGTGCTCATTATAATTTTAGCCATGATGTTGCCCCCGTAACTTGAGGATTGTATTCTTTTGAACCACAGGATTATTAACCCATATAGTAATAAAGTACTTACAACGATGAGGGCAAGTATCTGGAAAACGGGATACGTTTCCCAAACCATGTTCATTGAAATTTTTGCATCGCCTGCATAATTCATCACGCCGGCATTTAGCCGCTGATGCAGGTAATCATAATGCTGAAAATCAATGGCATAAATGAATACAAGGGAAATAGTTATCAGTAAAAAATAAATTTTGAAAATTTTCCGGGATACGGCATTCTCAAACGGGTTACAATTTTTAGTAACCCAAAGCCATACCAATATCAATGCAAATAAAACTCCCATATAAATAAGCGAGGAGGCGGGCATGTGCCCTTTTTTCATAAAAATAATTAGCAACACCATTACTATAATCGTAACCAAAAGGCGTGCAATACTTGCCGCTGAAAGGCGTTTCTTTTCATTAAAATGTAAATAAAGATTGCCAATAAGAAATGGAAAAAGCACGATGCCACATACAATGCGGATATCGAAATTCAACCCCAGCAGAAAGGCCTTAAAATTATTGGAAAATGAATATCCCAAAGGGCTGTAATTGAAAAAAAATACAAACCGCATGATGGTCATAAAGATTAGAAATGCCAGGGCGGTTAAAAACATCCATTTTATCAACGGAGGAAAAGCTGTTTTTTTCATTCAGGGAAATTAAAGGGTATTGAACCGTTTGATAACGTAAAAAATAATGAGAAAAGGCAAATGTAAATATTTAGCCACTGAATTTAAGCAATGGTTATTTTTGTGGTAATGAGTTTATTAGGAATACCGACGGCAAATTTTTTACCCGATGCAATAAAGCAGCTCGATTACAATTTGTTTTCAAAAATGAATGGGCAATGGCATACGCCATTTTTTGATGTGTTCCTGCCATTTATCCGTGAGCCATTTATATGGCTGCCTTTTTATTTTTTCCTTATTTTGTTTACGGTATTCAATTTTAAAGAGAAGGGATTTTATTGGGTTTTATTTTTTATTCTGAATGCGATGCTCAGTGATTTTGTAAGTAGCAATCTTATAAAAGGCAATTTTATCCGGCTGCGGCCCTGTCGGGACCCGCTTTTGATAGATCATGTCCGCTTCCTGGTGAGCTATTGTCCTGTCAGTTCCAGCTTTACTTCTTCACATGCTGCTAATCATTTTGCCGCAGCAATGTTTATATTTACAACATTCAGGAAGGCTATTAGCCCCAAATGGGCTTATATTTTTATATGGGCATTCGCTATTTCTTACGCGCAGGTATATGTGGGAGTTCATTTCCCTTTCGATATATTTTGCGGAGCAATAGTAGGAGTAATTCTTGGATACATTCCGGCAACGATTTATAACAAAAAAATTGGATTGCTGGCTAACTGAAACATAAATCTATGGTTGAATTTATTATTTTATTCATTCTTATTTTATTAAACGCTTTTATTGTATTGTGCGAAACCGCATTAATTGCCGCCAAAAAAAGCCGGCTGGAAGGCAGTGCCTCAAAGGGCGATCTTAAATCAAGAGCGGCTTTGGATCTCAAAGAAAATCCCGATATATTTTTATCAACTACACAGATCTATATTACATTGGTTGCTATTTTAACGGGTGTGTATTCCGGCGAAAAATTTGGACGATTTTTAGAGCCTTATCTTGAACAAATTGATTTTATAAAACCGTATGCGGCCACTATATCTACAGTCATCATTGTAATCATTGTTACTTTTTTATCTATTCTTTTTGGCGAATTGGTTCCTAAAAAGATTGCAATCATGCGGCCGGAAAAAATTGCAAAAGGAGTGGCCAGGCCCATAAAAGTTTTAAGCTCTATTTCCTATCCGCTGGTGTGGCTTTTGAGCACGCTCAACTCCGGCATTTTTAGATTGTTCAATATTAGACCCGGCACAGAAAGCCAGGTAACAGAAGAAGAGATCAAAGCGATGATTAATGAAGGAAGTGAAATGGGCGCCATAGAAGAAGAAGAAAAAGATATTATTCAAAGGGTGTTTCACCTCGGCGACAGAAATATTACTTCGCTGATGACGCACCGCACCGATATTATCTGGTTAGAATTAGAGGAAGACATTACTTCCGTAAAAGAAAAAATAAAAGAATTTCAACATTCGGTTTACCCGATTTGTAAAGAAACTATTGACGACATGGAAGGGATTGTGTATGTGAAAGACATGTACCTGCAGCCGGATGCACCTCTTTCTTCATTGATAAGAAAAGCTTTGTTTGTGCCGGAAAATAATTCTGCCTACCAGGTTCTTGAAAAAATAAAAAACACAAAAATTCATTACGCATTTATCGTGGATGAATATGGAAGCCTGCAGGGAATGATAACGGTGAAAGACATTTTGAAAGCCATAGTAGGAGAGATGCCTGAAGAAGAAGATGATGATTATGAAATAGTGGAAAGAAAAGATGGCAGCTTTTTAATTGACGGGCAAATTCAATTTTACGATTTCCTGACGAGGTTTAATAAAACCAACTGGATCAACGAAAGTGAAAATGAATTTGACACGATGGCCGGGTTTATTTTACACGAATTAAAGCGCATTCCTACCGCAGGCGATACGTTTGAATGGCGCGGCTTCGACTTTGAAATTGTTGATATGGACGGCCAGCGCATTGATAAAGTAATCGTGAAAATTTCTGATGAAATAAGAGAAGAGATGGACGAGTAA
>DATCWN010000559.1:0-15932 GCA_036566285.1 Hanamia sp. | reverse complement strand
AATTCTAAGTTATGTTTTGATCCGGGATTACGTATAAAGTAAGGCCTTTTATTTCTTTTACAATTACTTTTTCATTTTCATTTATTTTTCCCGAAAGAGAAATGGCATTCCACGTTTCCCCGGAAATCTTTACGAGGCCGGAAAGATCAAGCACGTTCAGGGTTTCAGCCGTTTTCCCTATAAATGCATTTCCACCCGAAACAGGTTTGGTTCTTTGCGCCCTTAATCCCATCGTTACAATAAAAAAGAAAAATAAAGCCGAGACGGCGGTGGCGGAAAATATTACGCTCCAGGATATGTCCACAAAATTTTCAGTAGGGCTGCTGCGGAATAAAATCATGGAGCCCAATAAAACAGAGATGATACCCCCAATGGCCAGAATGCCGTGGCTGATCACTTTTATTTCCAGTAAAAAAAGAATAATTCCAAAAACGATTAAGGCGATGCCCGCATAGTTTACCGGCATGGAACTCATAGAATAAAATGCAAGGATTAAACAGATAACGCCCACCACACCGGGGAAAATGGCGCCCGGGCTAAACAATTCAAAAAGCAATCCGTAAAATCCTAACATCATAATGATATAGGCAATATTGGGATCGCTTATCCGGCTCAATACTTTTTGGAAGAAACCCATTTCCATAGATTGAACTGTGGCGTTTTTTGTATTGAGGATTTTAGTTCCATTCGTTAATGCTACCTGCTTTCCGTCTATTTGTGAAAGCAAATCTTTCTCATTGTTTGCAATCAGGTTAATTACATTTTTTTCGAGCGCTTCCTTTTCTGTAATGGCCACACTGTTGCGAACGGCATCTTCGGCCCATAGAATGTTTCTGTTTCTTTTTTCCGCAATGGTTCTTAAAAAAGCGGCAGCATCATTGATGACTTTTTCATTCATAACCGCATCGGATTTCCCCTGCATGTCCACCGGATGAGCCGCGCCAATGTTGGTTCCCGGAGCCATAGCCGCAATATTTGCAGACATAGTAATAAACACGCCTGCAGAGCCTGCATGAGCGCCGGTAGGCGAAACATACACCACCACCGGCACTTCCGATTTCATTATGTTGGTTACAATTCCACGAGTGGAAGTGAGCAGCCCGCCGGGAGTATTTAAATTAATAATGAGGCATTGTGCATTTTCCTTCTGAGCTTTTTCTATTCCTTGTTGTATGAATTCCGCTGTGGCCGGATTGATACCATCATTAATGGAAATAGATATTACTTTTTGCGCCGTCAATAGTGACGGGATGAAAAATAAAAGAAGCGTATTAATGCAAAGGCGCTTTAAAAAAGAAACAGGCAGAACGGTTTTTTTTAATGAGGAAGGCATACCTGTAATTTACTGATTGCGGCATTAAAAACAAAAAGAAAAAAATAACGGGGTGAAGAATGTCTTAAAATAAAAAATTTTCCGGAAGAAACGCAAGTCTGTTGACCTTATGAAATTGCATTTGTCCCGAAAAATTAACTCAATAAAATGATGTCGTTTAGCTAATCGCTTCGCGGCTTTCCGTTGAAGAAGCGCCGGCCTTTTCTTTCATGCCTGCATCAATTTCATTCTTCACAGTTTCTTTGGCGTTATTAAATTCTTTGATTCCCCTGCCTACGCCACGCATAAGATCCGGTATTTTTTTACCGCCAAAAAACAGAAGTATCGCCAGGAATATCAATATCCATTCAGAGCCACCCGGCATGGCAAATAATAATTCAGATTTAAAAAATAAGAGTGTCATGGTTATAAATTTTGTATAAAAATACTTTATAAAAAACAAATGCTTTGTATTATTTGTATCATCTCAATGACTTTGCAGGGCTGCTTCACCACGATTGGAGTATTCCACCATCCGGATTCCGGCTTTGTACCATTTTCACCTTCACCCTGTTTATTAAACCCAGCCTATCTTTTCTTCTTCACTTAGAAATCCTGCACTGGCCACCACCTGTGTATTCCCAGCCTCCAAATGTAATTCTACCGGATGGTTGGTTTTCCAGGCGCCTGCGGTAAAATCAGGTACTTTTATAGAATTGGAATTGTGAGCTACAGACCATTCACTCAATGGACTTACAGCGCTCCACAGCGCCGCATCATATACGTCCTGAGTTAATGGCAATCCGTTTCTCAGGCAATCTATCAAATGCCATTGCATCATAAAATCCATGCCGCCGTGGCCTCCAATTTTTTTGGCCATATCACCCACTTTCTTTATAATTTCCGGAGTATATTTTTCCTGTAAATCTTTTAGTTCCGTTTCAGACAGCCACTTCTCACCTTGTGAAACTTTAATTTCAGGATACTTTACTGCGTAAGCTTTAGTACCTGTTACCAAATGAATTCTTGAATAAGGGCGCTCTGTGGAAACATCATGATAAAGAGTAACCGTTTTTCCATTCTGCGTGCGGATGTTGGTTACATTCATATTCCCCCGATATTTTTTGCCTACAAATTCTTTATAAAAAGGATCTTTTGTGGCAAGTTCTTTTGCTTTATCAGCCATTGAAAAATCATTGGTGGAGGTAGAAGAAAGTGTTACCATCTTATCTCCGCGATTAATATTCAGAATCTGTGCTATCGGACCCAAACCATGCGTGGCATACAGGTTTCCATTTCTTTGATAATTCTCTCTCAAACGCCACATATCATAATACCCATTCTTATCAAAATTTAATCCCAGCAGATCGTGCAGGTAAGCCCCCTCACCATGCAATACTTCGCCAAAATATCCCTGCCTTACCATATTCAAAGTAACCAGTTCAAAAAAATCGTAACAGCAATTCTCCAGCATCATGCAATGCTTTTTAGTACTTTCAGAAGTACGCACCAATTGCCAGCATTCATCAAGCGTTTTAGCTGCAGGCACTTCTATGGCCACATGCTTTCCCGCCTTCATGGCATACACAGCCATAGGCACATGCAATGCCCAGGGAGTAGCGATAACAATAAGGTCTATATCCTTACGGTCACACATTTTTTTCCACGCATTGGCATCGCCGCTATACGAAGTTGGCTTATGAACGGTAGTGGATAATTGTTTTTCCATGGCATCCACTTTCTCCTTTCGGATGTCGCAAAGCCCTTTAATTTCTACGCCTTCAATATGGCTAAAACCATACACGTGGGTAGGGCCTCTCATACCTAATCCAATAAACCCCACGCGAACCTTTTCTAATTTAGGCGCCGCATAACCACACATATTAAATCCCGGTGCACCGACTTCCTCAAATGGACTCAATCCGGTAACAGCGCCTGTGGCCTTCCCCAGTAAACCAGAACCAATTATACTGACCCCTGTAAGTCCGCTAAGTTTTAAAAAGTCTCTCCTTTTTGTGCTCATCTTTTTAATTATTTATTGATTAGAAAATGAATCCCTCCTCTTTCTCTTGCCCTGTTTTGTCGAAGGGAAGTGTAGTAGCTCACCTATTGCCAAGAAAAGATTCATAGTTTTTGAAATCTGAATCCTCTTGTTTCGTGATGCTAATATTAGAAAGAAAAGACAATTTATTGATAATGATTGATAGAAATATACACAAACGTTTGCGCATTTTTACAAAAAAAACATCAATTCACCGAAGCTATTTAGGAAGAATTATAAATTGAATTGGGAAAATCTATAAATGAATAATGAAAACTGGCGATTCAAAATTTATCATCCTGATGATTTAATTAGCCATAATGGAGTACCATCGCTACATTCACTATAGATCATTCCATATTGATAACTTTCTATTCAGCACTCACCATATTGTCTTTTTGAAGAAAATATATTGATGGCTGGATAATTCTTCTTTGACAATTCACATTAACTTCGTGTTTCCTAATTCTTAAAAAATGCCCCAAACCAAAATACTAATTGTAGATGATTCAAAAGATATTTTAGAAGGGATGAGAATGTTTTTAGAATTGAAAAAATATGTGGTACAAACTCTTACAGATGCCATAAATATTTTAGAACATATAACAACATTCAATCCGGATATTCTCATACTGGATATTTATTTATCCGGGGCAGACGGAAGGGAATTATGTAAGAAATTAAAAGAATCAGACGAAACCAAAAATCTAAAAATTATACTTTTCTCCGCTGCAACAAATGCCCTAAAAGATTTTCAGTCTTATGGTGCAGACGCGTACCTCGATAAGCCTTTTGGCCTTGAAGAAATTTCCAACAAAATTGAAGCGGTACTCAAAAATTAAACCGCGACTGCATCTACTTTCAAAAAGTTGTTATTAACTTACCAAAAGCTATAAAATAACTATGAATAAAATAGGTCTGGTATTAAGCGGAGGCGGTATAAGGGGCATTGCTCATTTGGGGTTATTAAAAGCATTGGATGAACTCAATGTGAAACCGTATGCAATATCGGGTGTAAGCGCAGGCGCCATCATAGGCGCCATGTATGCCGCCGGTAAATCTCCCGATGAAATCCTTTCAATAGGTAAAAGCAATATTAATTTTGGTTTTTCCAATTTGCTATGGCGAAGAGGAGGCCTTTTTTCCAGGGAGTTCATTCATAAATTGCTCATCGAAAATATTCCACACAATTCATTCGAAGGCTTGCACATTCCACTCTTTGTAAACGCAACGGATCTTATCCACAATAAAACTGTTTTCTTTTCTGAAGGAGAATTGATTCCGTGCCTGGAAGCTTCTGCTTCGGTTCCCATTCTTTTTAGACCTGCGGAACTTGATAGTAAAAAACTTGTGGATGGTGGCTTACTTAATAATTTCCCCATCGAGCCTTTAATGGGTATCTGTGATAGGATACTCGGCTCACATGTAAACAGACTGGAGGTGTTTACTGATTTTAGTGTTAAATTTTCGAGGCTTGCTATTATGGAAAGGTGCTATCATATGTCTATCGCTAATTCCGTTTACTCAAAAGCAGATGATTGTGATTTGTTTATTGAGCCTCACTTATACCGGTTCGGAATGTTTGACACAAAACGTGCGGATGAAATTTTTGAGATAGGTTACCAGGCCGCCATTTTGGAAAAAGATAATTTACTCAAGCTACTAAATTAATTTTGATTGCAAAGCCGGTTGGCGAAGAATCATGAACATCAATAAAATTAATGAAAGAATAATAAAAATAAAATGGCTCATACAATTGAATTTAAAGGTGAAAAAATTATTGAAATAAAAGAAGGGCAATCCATCCTGGAAGCTTCTTTACAGGCAGGTATTCCGCATTATCATGAATGTGGTGGAAAGGCGAAATGCTCCACCTGCCGCATCCTCGTCATGAATGGAGAAAGGGCTTTATCCGCGCCGAATGAAAAAGAACTTAAGTTAAGAGAGACACTGGGATTCTGTGATAATATAAGATTGGCATGCCAGACTAAAGTAACGGCAGATGCTGCCATAGTGCGAAGAATAATCCGTGATAAAACGGACGTTTCTATTTACTCAAACCTTTATAAAAAAAATAATAGCTTCCAGGAGGTAGGAGAAGAACGAGAGCTTGCTTTGTTTTTTCTCGATATTAGAAACTTCACACCATTCATGGAAAGCCACCTTCCGTTTGATGTGATTCATATTGTGAGGCGCTTATTTCAGATTTTTAAAACCGATATTGAAACGCATAATGGAAAAATTATTGAAACCGCCGGCGATGGGTTGTACGCAGTTTTTGGTACAGACTGTAATTTAAAAGATGCCATTAATTCCGCGGTTAAAGCCGGCTACCTGATTTTAAATGACCTGAAAAGATTTAATGAAAACTATGCTGTGAATTATTTTAACCATCAATTTGAAGTGGGCATAGGATTACATGCGGGCAACGTTATTGTCGGTAATATTGGTCTTGGCATTAGTAATAATCTAACAGTGATGGGCCTTCCGGTTAACATTGCTTCACGTCTTCAATCGGCCACCAAAGAGGTAAACAATAGTTTTATCGTCTCCGAATATGCGCATTCTTTTCTTTACGACCACATCAGAAATCCTTCAGCCATAAATATTTCTTTAAGAGGAGTTACAGGTATTCGTAAAGTATTTCTTCTGGGCGCCTCGTATTCTTAATGCAATCATACTTGCTGAAAAAAAGTAGAAAAATGCCTTGGTTTATTCTGTAGAATTTATTTAAAACACTAACCGAATTATTACTAGAGGCGTTACAATTTGCAGCAAACTCATTTACATTTTCATTATTTTATACCTGTTTCGTACTTACATCTTAACTTTACCGCCCTAAAAAAAGTTAAAAGGTTTTACCTCTTTGTTTTTTTAAATAATTTACACAGACCATGGCATCAACGCACGTAAGGCAGTTTCTTGATTTTGAACAACCCATAAAAGAGCTTTATGAACAGATAGAGGAGAATAAAAAATTAGCTGCAAAAAATGCAAACGGCGATTATAATTCTATTATTTCAAACCTGGAAGAAAGTATTCTTAACAAAAGAAAAGAGATAACGCACCATCTCACTCCCTGGCAAAAAGTACAATTGAGCCGACATCCCGACAGGCCCTACACATTGGAATATATTCTTAAAATGTTCACCAACTTTGTTGAGCTACATGGCGATAGAAATGTAAAAGATGACAAAGCGATGATTGGTGGTTTTGCCCAGCTCGATGGCGAAACGATAATGGTAATCGGCCAGCAAAAAGGAACCAATACAAAAATGCGCCAAATGCGTAATTTCGGTATGGCCAATCCTGAAGGTTACAGAAAGGCGCTGCGCTTTATGCGCCTTGCAGAAAAATTTAATAAACCCATTATTACTTTAATAGATACCCCCGGCGCATACCCCGGTCTGGAAGCCGAAGAGCGCGGGCAGGGAGAAGCCATCGCCCGAAATATTTACGAAATGCTAAGGCTTAAAGTGCCTGTAGTTTGTGTAATCATTGGCGAGGGCGCAAGCGGCGGCGCATTGGGAATAGGAGTCGGAGACAGGGTTTTAATGTTGGAGAATTCATGGTACACAGTTATTTCTCCGGAAAATTGCAGCTCCATTCTTTGGCGCAGTTGGGCGCAAAAAGAAGTGGCTGCGGAGCAATTGAAATTAACCTCGGATGATATGCTTAAGTTTGGACTGGTGGATGGAATTATTGCAGAACCTCTTGGCGGAGCGCATTGGAATTATGATGAAGCAGCAGGCAATGTAAAAAATTATATCAAACCCATTATACAAGAATTAAAGAATATTGACCCAAAAGAAAGGGTATCTCAAAGGATTGAAAAATTCGGGAAAATGGGATTTTGGAAAGAAGATTAGTATGAGAATTAGAAAGAAAGAATTAATTCTAATCAACTAAAGTTTCTAAGTTATTTAAATTTTATAAACCGGTTAACTAATCAACCAGTTAACTAAGCAACTATTTAACCAATCAACCAATTAATCAATTAATCACAAAAAAAGTGTCTTTAAGAATCCAACTAAGAGGAACCGGAGTTGCCATTGTTACTCCATTTAAGAAAAACAGTGAAGTAGATTATGACGCGCTCGAAAATCTGATCGACCATACTATCAGCAATGGCGTGGAATATATTGTTTCATTAGGAACAACAGGAGAAACTCCTACTCTTTCAAAAAAAGAGAAACAGGAAATTGTAAACTTTACTATAGAAAAAATAAACGGACGCACTCCTGTGGTGGTAGGTATTGGCGGCAATAATACCAAAGAAGTAATCGGGCACCTTGCCGATTTCCCTTTGGAAAAAGTAAGTGCCATATTAAGTAACAGCCCATACTACAATAAACCTTCGCAGGAAGGAATATTTCAACATTACAAAGCGCTTTCAGAAGCTTCACCCAAACCGGTGATTTTATATAATGTGCCCGGTAGAACAGGAAGTAATATTTCCGCAGAGACTACTGTTAGACTCGCAAGGGAATGTAAAAATGTTGGTGGCATAAAAGAAGCCAGTGGCAACGTAGTACAGTGCATGCATATTTTGAAAAATAAACCTGATGATTTTTTGGTGGTAAGTGGCGATGATCATATTGCTCTTCCATTAATAGCCTCCGGAGCAGATGGCGTGATAAGTGTGGCGGCAAATTGTTTTCCGAAGGACTTTTCCGATATGGTCAGGTACTCTTTAAAAAATGATTTTGAAAAAGCGCAAAAATTAAACTATAAATTACTGGAAGGTTATGATCTGTTATTTGTAGAAAATAATCCTGCCGGCGTAAAGGCATTTTTATATGAAATGAAACTTATTGAAAATGAATTGCGTCTTCCCCTCGTTCCATTAAGTGCTTCGTTTCATCAAAAAGTAAAAGAGTTCGTTGCCAGGCTTTCTTAAAGTAATAATTATAAATTAGTTCAAACAATCTGAGTATTTAGACTAAATAACAAACACCTTCTTCTGCAATTTCTGTATTCTCAAAAACCTCGCAGGCTTCTTCTTTAAACTTTTCCAAAGAATCGTACATGGAAGAAAAATGGCCGATGATAAGTTTTTTGGCTCCCGCTTTTTTTGCAATGGCAGCAGCTTGTTTTGATGTAGAATGAAAGCGGCTGAGCGCTTTTTCTTCAAGGTCATTAAGATAAGTAGCTTCATGATACATCATATCCACTCCCATTATTCTTTCGCAAATGGATTCAAAATATGAAGTATCGGCGCAGTAAGCATACGCCCTGGGAGGCGTGGTAGCAGTAGTCAGCACTTCGTTTTTTATAACCTCATTTTTGGTAGTAATGTAATCCTCTCCGTGATGTAAATTCTCATAAAACGCTGAAGGAACTTTATAATTTTTTACCTCTTTTATAATTAGCTTTCGCGGATTTTTTTTCTCCCGAAAAATAAAACCCCAACATTCTATGCGGTGGTTTACCTTAAAACATTCAACCGATACTTTTTTATCTTCCAGGATAATCCCTTCTTTTTCAAGATCATGAAAATAAAGTGAATAAGGAAGTTGGGAATAAGCCGCATCCAATTGCATTTGAATAATCGCTTTTAATTTTTTTGGTGAATAAATATGAAGGTCATTCAACCGATTATTCAAAGCAAAGCTGGTAAGCAAACCTATTAATCCAAAATAATGATCGCCATGCAAATGAGAAATAAAGATGTGGTTGATTTTATTGCGCCTGATTTTATAAGCGTTCATTTGCATTTGGGTTCCCTCACCGCAATCAATTAAAAAAGTATGTTCAGCAGTTTGTACTACCTGCGAAGTGGGATGCCTGTTATGTGCGGGCACAGCGGAATTGTTTCCTAAAATGGTTACGGCAATCACTATGTTTTAGTTTATCGTTAGGGTTTTATTTAGAAGATTGCTTAATGATTTTTATGAGATTGTTTTTCCAAGTCATTTCAAAATCAATAACAATCCAATAATCCAGCATTCAACAATCTAACCATTCAAGCATTATAAATACTCCCTTTCAATTTCTTCCATTTGCACTATATCACTGGCCTCACTCTCTGTGGGCGTTACATTCATCACTTCCAGTAATTCTATTGATTCCAGATAATTCTCTACCTCAGCGCGCATCTTACAAAATACTAAAGAATTATTAGCATCATAGAAGGCTTGTTGAATATTTACCAGAGTCCTGGCCATACTTTCATCAATTTGTTTTACGTTTTCCAAATTAATTACCAGGTTCTTTATGGGTGCAGAAAGGTAAGATGATAATTCTCTTTCTAACTCTTCTGTCATATTAGCAGCCAAATCAGGCTGTTCGACCGTAATGACGTGCATTTTTTCTTTGGTATCAATTTTGAAATTCATGTTTATCACTTTTATTGAATGCAAAAGATTATAGAATCAAAGATATTAAAAAGAAGAAGCCATTGAATAAACGGATTTTGAAACATTTTTTATTTTTAGGTTTAGTTAAATAATTTTGAAAATAAAAAGAGAGATAACTCCTTAAATATTTATTTATTTAAAATTCATTTTCCTTCCAAAATACTTTCTAATTTTTAACCTTTAATTATAAACTTCTCAACATCTTGTGCATTCTTTAATACGTTGATTTATTGAATTTATTGATTACTATTGTACAGCATTTAAATTGTTTATAAATGGACAACAATTTCTCAACACAAGTAAAAGAAATCATTTCTTATAGTCGCGAAGAAGCACTAAGATTAGGGAATGATTTTATCGGAACCGAGCACCTTGTACTCGGCCTTATCAGAGATGGTGAAAACACTGCGATGAAAATATTAAAGGCGCTTAACGTAGATCTTTATGAGCTGCGAAAAGAAATAGAGCTCGCAGTGAAGGATAAGACGGGGAAAAATATCTCCAACATCAACTCTTTGCCACTTACCAAGCAGGCTGAAAAAGTAATAAGAATTACTGTTTTGGAAGCTAAGACCCATAAAAGCCCTATGGTGGAAAGCGAGCATCTGATGTTATCTATTCTGAAAAATAAAGAGAACATTGCTACGCAGATTTTAAACCAGTTTGACGTGGATTATGATATGTTCAAAAGCGAATTGGGTTATGTAAAAACGGATCCCAAAGCAGATTTCCAGGACGAAGAAAATGAAGAGTTTGATGAGGAAAAAAAATCTTATGCTCAGCAACGCCCTGCAAAAGGAGCCGCCGCACAAGCCAAATCCAAAACTCCTGTACTGGATAATTTTGGAAGAGATATTACCAGGCTTGCCGAGATGGGAACCCTTGATCCGATTGTAGGCCGCGAAACAGAGATAGAGCGGGTTTCACAAATTCTCAGCCGCCGTAAAAAGAATAATCCGATTTTAATCGGTGAACCCGGAGTCGGTAAAACCGCTATTGTGGAAGGCCTTGCTTTAAGAATTATCCAAAGAAAAGTAAGCCGCGTATTATTTGATAAGAGAGTGGTTTCTCTTGATCTTGCCGCCTTAGTGGCAGGCACAAAATATCGTGGCCAATTTGAAGAAAGGATGAAAGCCATCATGAATGAGCTTGAAAAAAATCGTGATGTTATTTTGTTTATTGATGAAATACACACCATTGTTGGGGCAGGCGGAGCAAGCGGTTCATTGGATGCCTCCAATATATTTAAACCTGCTTTGGCTCGTGGTGAACTTCAATGTATAGGCGCTTCTACGCTTGATGAATACAGAATGTATATTGAAAAAGACGGCGGTCTGGATCGTCGTTTCCAAAAGGTGATGGTTGAGCAGCCAAGCGTTGATGAAACCATCGAAATACTTACCAATATAAAAAGTAAATACGAAGATTATCATAACGTAATTTATGATGATGAAGCCATTGATGCGTGTGTAAAACTGAGCGACAGATATATGACCGATCGGTTATTACCCGATAAAGCTATTGACGTTTTGGACGAAGTGGGTGCGCGTGTTCACTTGAAAAACATCAATGTTCCGGAAGAAGTAATTGAACTGGAAAAAAAGATCGATGAAATAAAACACGAGAAAAATAAAGTGGTAAAAAGCCAGCGCTTTGAAGAAGCAGCCTCACTTCGTGATACAGAAAAAAGATTGCAGGAAGATCTTGAAAAAGCAAAAGCAGATTGGGAAGAAGAGAGCAGGAACAAGAGATACCCCATCAATGAAGAAGCGATTGCAGAAGTGGTAAGCATGATGACAGGAATTCCGGTGAAAAGAATGGTTCAGGCCGAAACCGTAAAACTGCGCAGAATGGCTGAAGACCTTACCGGCGCTGTAGTTGGACAGGATGAAGCTATTCAAAAAGTAGTGAAGGCCATTCAAAGAAACCGGGTAGGATTAAAAGATCCGAAGAAGCCTATAGGAACTTTTATTTTCCTTGGCCCGACTGGCGTAGGTAAAACAGAGTTGGCCCGGTCATTGGCAAGATACATGTTCGATAGTGAGGACGCGCTCATTCGAATTGATATGAGTGAGTACATGGAAAAATTTACCGTTTCAAGATTGATTGGCGCGCCTCCGGGATACGTTGGTTATGAAGAAGGTGGTCAACTAACGGAGAAGGTTAGACGCAAACCCTATTCAGTGATTCTTTTGGATGAAATTGAAAAAGCCCATCCTGATATCTACAATATTTTGCTACAGGTATTAGACGATGGTTTGCTTACCGATGGCCTTGGCAGAAAAATAGATTTTAAAAATACGCTGATCATTATGACATCTAATATCGGCGCAAGACAATTGAAAGACTTCGGAGATGGAGTAGGCTTTACCACAGCATCCAGGATACAAAATGCAGAGGAAAATAATAAAGCGGTTATTGAAAAAGCATTGAAGCGCACCTTCAGTCCTGAGTTCTTAAACCGGGTAGATGATGTAGTAATCTTTAACCACCTTACGGAAGAAAATATTTTCTCCATCATAGATATTCTCATGAAAGGGGTTACTAAACGACTGGATAATCTTGGGCTTACTCTCGAACTGTCTGAGGAAGCGAAGAAATTTATTTCTGAAAAAGGATTTGATGCACAATTTGGCGCACGCCCATTGCACAGAGCTATTCAGAAATACCTTGAAGATCCTTTAGCAGAAGAAATACTAAATATGAATGTAAAAAATGGCGATGTGCTGATGGCTTCATTAGATAAAGAAAATTCAAAAATTATCTTTGAAGTAAAAGGTGGAGTAAAGAAAGAAAAACCTTCAGAAGTATAAACATATTTTTTTAGAGAATGTAAAATGCCGCTGTCTTTCAGCGGCATTTTTTTTTACTATTTTCATTTTTTGTGCTTTCTCTTTTTTTTGCCATTTTTGTAAATATGCAGCAGAAAATAATTGTAACAATAGATGGCCTGTCATCCTGTGGCAAAAGCACTTTGGCAAAACAACTTGCCAAAAAACTAGGCTACGTTTATATTGACAGCGGTGCCATGTATCGTGCTATTACTCTTTATTTTCTGAGAAACAATATTGACCCGTTCAATGAAAAAGAAGTCCGTAATGCCATTAAGAATATCTCAATCGAATTTATCGTAAATGAAATTTCCGAACAATCTGAAATTTATTTAAACGGTGAGAACGTAGAATACATTATTCGCGACCTGGTGGTTGCCGAAAAAGTATCTGATGTAGCTGCGCTAAAAGAAGTGCGTTCTTTTGCAGTAGCCGCCCAGCAGGCTATGGGTATCAACAAAGGAATTGTGATGGATGGCCGCGATATTGGAACTACCGTTTTCCCTGATGCCGAAGTAAAAATATTCATGGTAGCTGATGAGGCGGTAAGAGTAGAAAGAAGATTTACCGAAATGTTTACCAAAAATCCGAACATCACACTGGATGAAGTAAAAGCGAATATTGCTATGCGTGATTATATAGATTCCAACCGTGAAGTAAGCCCTTTACGCAAAGCCATAGACGCCATTGAGATTGACAACACAAGCCTCACTGAAAAAGAGCAATTATCTTTAGCGCTTAGAATTGTGAAATCACAATTGCAGCCCGCCTGAACAAGCAATGGAAGCAGGTATCAGAATAATATCAGTAAGAAATTTAAAAAATAGGTAGGTCAGGCTTTACGACTTATTATCAAAGAAAAGTGAATACACAATTACGCTGAAAGGAGTGGCAATACCCGCGATGGTCCACTTAAATGCGGCATTAAATAATCTGAACTTTCTCAATGCAATCTGGGAAACTACTACAACTTGCCTTGCTCTGTCCAGGTGAAATTTTGTTACCGGCTCATTAATTCCATACTCAGATTGAAGTTGGCTGAGGTACTCATCCGGTGAATATTTTGCAGCAGTTCCGAAGAACAAGAGGTTTTGATTTTTATGATCCGGAATTCCTTTTTCTTTACGTCTAAGTTGAGCGCTAATAGCGGAAAGTCCCAGGAAAATTGCGATCAGCGAGCAGATCAAAACAAAAGCTATATAACCGTGCAAATAAATATTCTGTCCTTCTTTCAAAAGGTGGATAGCTGTCAATGAAACAATTACATTAAATGCAATAATTCCTACATTTTTTCTTTCGGCCAATTTTTGCATACCAAGACAATGTTGATACACATCATTCAATATTTCTTTCATGATTTTTACTAAATTTTATTTACTGGTGAAGCGCAGGAGTTTACACAGCATTGGCAATTTGTGCCCGTAAACTTATTTCAAATTTATAATAAAAAGATCAATATTTATGACCTTAACATTGAATACAAATCCAACACGTTCATATAATCGTTAGCATAAAACCGGACTTGATCTATTATTTATTAAAATTAAAAACTTGCGCAAAGGTGAGTGATAAAAAATATACCGGGAAGGCAACCCAACTAATTAAAAGTTCGTTTTTATTATCATCAGCATTTCTTAATCTGAATAATTTACTTTTCATGAATCATATTATCCAATGATAACGATCATATTTCTACGACTACTTTCTCTCAACATCCTGTACTACCTTTGCACAAATTAATTTATTAGTTTCTCTGTTGAAAGTTATTTCCACCATATTTTTATCAATCACCATTTTCCTTCAAACATTCAGTAGTTGTATCATACAGGCTGACTTTTTTATTAACCGCTCTTACATTGCCAAAAACTTATGCGTTAACCGTGATAAGCCCATGATGAATTGTAATGGCAAATGTTATCTCGAAAAAAAAATAAAAGAACAGGAAAAACAAGATCAGCAAACTCCCGCTGCTAAAAATATTAAATTCGATATCCAACCCTTTTTTGTACCAAAACCTTTCGAGTTTGAGGCAAAAAGTTCCTTAGTAAAAATGAACTTTTTCATCAAAGATGATCTCACCATCATTTCCTTTCCACATATCATACTTCGCCCTCCAATAGCATAATTGTTCTTACCAATTATTATTGTTTTATCCTTTTACAAAGGATGAAGTATTCTTCATTTTAATTTTCACAAACATGAATAAGCATATATGCTTAGCAGTGCTGATGCTGATGGCGTCTATGATAACTTTTGCCCAAAATGAAACAAGGGGAAAAGTAATAGATGCCGCTACCAATGAGGCTTTGCAAGGAGTTACCATTACAGATTTACAAACAGAGAGCAAAACTATCTCAGACCAAAACGGGAATTTTTCTTTACAAAAAAAAACAGATAGCCTACAGGTTTCCTGTATTGGTTATTACAAATTAATAAAGGCGGTAACCACGCCGGAGATGATCATTTATTTAACGCCTTCTTTCGGTAATCTGAATGAAATAATTGTTTCCGGAAACAGGGAAACACAAAAGAGAACAGAAGTGCCTGTAGCCATCAATGTAATTTCCAAAACACAAATCAATGATGCGAAAGCCACCAGGCTCGACCTACTCATCAATAAAGTGCCCGGCGTTTTTATGGTTGATTTGGGAAACGAACAACACAGTATGTCGGTACGGCAGCCATTGGGCTATAATAATTTATTTCTTTATCTCGAAGACGGCATTCCCATAAGGGCACTTGGCGATTTTAATCACAATGCTTTGATCGAAATCAATCAATCTTCTTTGCAAAGAATTGAAGTGATCAAAGGCCCCGCGTCTTCTTTGTATGGAAGCGAAGCAGTTGGCGGCGCTATTAATTTTATCACACAATCTCCCTCTCCTTATCTCTCTGGAAAGGTGCAGGCCGAAGGCGGAAGCAGGGGTTACAAACGCACTGATTTTAATGTCAGCAACACCTATAAAAAATTGGGTATTTACTTAGGTGGTTACTATGCAGATCAGGATCAAAAAATAAGTGAGCACAATGATTTCAATAAAATTGCCCTCACGTTGCGCGGCGATTATGCTTTTAATGAAAAAACGAAATTAGTAACGGTTGCAGATTTGATTCGTTATAAAACCGATCAGAAAGGTGGATTAGATAGCGCTCATTTTTATGATAAAGATTACAGCAGTTTTTATCGTTTCACTTATAGAAAAGTAGATGCATTCCGTTTAAGAAGTACGCTTTCCAAAAAATGGAATGAAAACAACAACACTGATTTTACACTTTTTTACAGAAATACATCCATTGGTCAAAACCCATTTTATTCCATTGCGGACATTGCCGGTAATCCTTCAAAAGCAAAAAGCCAAATCAATGAGGATGCTTTTAAAAGCTATGGT
>DATCWN010000380.1:0-13240 GCA_036566285.1 Hanamia sp. | reverse complement strand
AGATTCGTTTGATGATAACCATCTAACAAAGAAGGCGGCGACTCGTGTTTTTTACAACCATTCATTATCATAAAAAATACGGATAAAATGAAGAGGCCTTTTAAAGGCGGAGCAATCTCTCCAGACATAATTTTTTTCATTTTTTTTGATTTTAATATGGTGAAATAAAAAAGATCCTCAATTAAAAATGAAATCATCTTCGAATGAAAAAGTGTTTATGTTTTCAATAAAAAACATAACGCCGCAACCACCTACTTTAATAATCGTAAGCAGTCCGGGATTGGTTGCCAGAAAAAAATGTTACTAAAAAATATTAGCTAAAGCATGTATCAGGCTCAATTAAAGTGGTAGAATTTATAGCAATGAAAATAAGTGAAAAACAAGCTCTTTCACTCTTCCCTTCATTTTTTTGCAAATGGTTTTATGTTTAGTGTAAATAAAACACCCGCACCATAAAGCTTTACTTTCCCATATCCTATTCCATCTATCGGTAGACTGAGATAAGGCTCTGTAGTAATGGAAATACTATTTCCTAATTTCTTTTCATATCCTGCCGATAATCTTATCGAAGAAAGATAATGCTGGTTTTTATTTTTGATAGAATAGCTATCATAAGTATTTTGTCCTGCAGCGTTTTTGGAAAAATAATCATAATCTTCTCTCTTCATAAAATAAGAAGAGAGGCCTGCCGAGCCAAACCAAAGGTTTTTTGCATTTTGATTGAAATTATAATTAATGATCAAAGGCACTTCATAAATTTTACAATCTGCGCCAATTCGTTCCAGGTCAGGGTAATAATTCCAGAAATTTGTTGGAGGATGATAATCTGATGCTTTTGCATCATACGATTTTTTAGAAAAATAAAAACCGGTTCTTAACGTAAATTTTTTACTGAATTGATAACTGATGCCGGCGCCATAAGCGAGACTTATTTTCCCAATATTATTGACACTTACAGCACTTACATCCGGGCCTGCAGAGAAGCTGAGTGCAAAAGAGTTATTGAATTTATTTCGGTTTTTTGGAGCGGTGATCTTTTTGCCAGAAGTGTTTTTATTATCTTGTTTAATTAAAGAATTATTCTTTTCATTTTCATTTGTATTCACTTTTGCGGAATCCTTTTTTGTGGCTTCAATGGTATCCTGCAGATTGCCCGGTTGTTCCACTTTATTATTTTTTTCCGGGCTTATAATCGCTTGATTCATTCTTTTTTCACTTTCTATTCCATCATTCCGGTGGTAAGCAATTAATTCTTCCACTTCATTTTCTGCTGTTACATCGTTTATGGTTTTTTGTTCCTCCTTATTTTTGAGTGTTCTTTTAGAAAACGATTCTTGAAAAGTTATTTCGTTTATGTATGGCTGTGATGGTGGCAGGATATTCTTATGTGTGTTATCCATATTTATGTTTGACAATTCAGTTGAAGCGCTGTTGCGGAGACCCGGTGCATTTGCAGAATCTATTTTTACTGATATACCCACATCACTTGCATGTTCCCAGGGATGAGTTATCAGCAATAAAGTTCCTGTTCCAAAAAGCAAAAAAAGGAACAGCCAGAATATTCTTCCTTTGTCTTTTTTCTGTTGCGGCATTTCTTTATCCAACAACTTCACCATGCTGCTCCATGCAAGCTCATTGTATGCGGGGTCATTACGCGCAGCGGCCTCCTGAATTTTTATGTCTAATTTATCAGGCTTCATTTTTTATTAAAACCGTTTTATGAGAATTAAATAATATTTTTTGTAATTGAATTTTTGCTTTTGACAGGTTTGATTTTGAAGTGCCGACGGCTATGCCTAATTTTTCGGCAATTTCATTATGAGAGAATCCTTCTATTATATACAGATTTAAAATGGTACGATAAGCTGGCGATAAATTCTTAATCGCTTTAATAATTTCATCATAAGAAATTTTGTCCAGAGCATTTTCGTCTGCATCAGGCATCTCTATCACATTTCCGCTAAAAGAGGTAGCCATTTCGTACTTATAAAACTTGCGGTTGTGATCTATAGCCGTATAAATCATAATCTTTCTAAGCCAGCCTCTAAAGGAACTCGTTACATCTGCATACGCTGGTGTGAACCGGTGAATTTCTTTAAAGATTTTAAGAAAGCCATCGTTCAGGATTTCCGCGGCATCTTCCTGCTTATTGGTATAGCGGGAGCACACAGACATAGCGTATCCGTAAAAAGAGCTAAAAATTTTTTTCTGGCTATCACGGTTATTGAGACTACAGCCTTTGATATGTAATATTAATTCTTCTGTAGAGAGCAATTTAATCTGCTTTACTTTATTACCTAATCGCATGGGACAGTAATTTAGTTGCCTCATCATAAAGATAAAAATTAACCCGCTTTTTATTAAAAAGTATTTTAAAATGAGGAAGAATTATTTAATCCCAAAAAACGGATAAAATTATTTTATTCAGTAATAGCTCCTTCTCATTTTTTTTCGATTTTTTTAAGAACCCTACGGAATCAGCCATCAGGCCGCATTCTTAACTATAATTGATTCAAAATTGATAGCATTTGAACTGATTTTTATACACCCGTAGGGAGTGTGCCATTAGTTTTGTGCAATCGTTTTAATAAGAAAATCAACCCTAACATCATTTTCCCAATTTTTTAAAACTGCATCATGAATTTCCCTTACAAAAGTTTTCTCCTTGCTGTTGTATTGGCATTTCCTTTTACTAATAGCTCATTTGCGCAGCAGGTAAGTGAAAATATTGCCACCACCCTAAATCCTGTAAAAGGATTTTCAGAAGCAACAATTATCAAAAATGATTTGGCAAGTGCTAACACTATCATGCCGAATACCATCCGTGCTAATTATCCCAAATTAATGAAGCGCTTTTCTACATTATTTCAAAATAGCAGCAACCAGCAATGGACAGAAGTCAATCAAACTCTTTTTGTTTCCTTTATTAATAATGGGAAAAAGGCCAGGGCTTCCTTTACTAAAGATGGAATTATGAATTATGCTATTACGGATTCCGATTTGAAACAATTGCCATCAGGGCTTCAGCAACATATCAAAAACAATTATCCCGGCTACACCGTTTTCAATGCCATTGAAATTGATGCCTACAATACTACGGCTCACCAGGTAATTTTAAAAGATGCTGACGGATTTATTACTCTTAAATCAACGACTGACGGGGTAGAAGAAATCAGTCATGTAAGTAAACTTTAAAAAGAATCATCTGAAATAAAATTGCAATAAATCACCGGGGATTTGTATTTTTATTCTTATTTATATGTTGACATAAACCGGTTATTCATCCTCAATTAAATTTTTATGAAAAAGACAGTATTTTTTGTTTTGATACTCCTCGTCGCTGTCATTGCGGGAGCGGCTTCTTACGTTAAGTTTATAATGCCCAATGTGGACGCTGCATCTGACTTACACATAGCGATAACTCCTGAAAGGGTTCAGCATGGAAACTATCTTGCCAACCATGTAACCTTATGTATGGATTGCCATTCCACCCGCGACTGGAAAAAGTTTGCAGGCCCTATGCTAGAAGGTACTGCCGGAAAAGGCGGAGAATATTTTGGAAAGGAAATGGGCTTTCCGGGAACTTTTTACTCAAAAAACATTACCCCTTTTAATTTAAAAGACTGGACTGACGGAGAAATTTTTCGTGCTATTACCACAGGAGTGAATAAATCCGGCGATGCACTGTTCCCGGTAATGCCTTACCTCTATTATGGTAAAATGGATAAGGAAGATGTCTATGATATCATCGCTTATATAAGAACCCTGGCGCCGATTGAAACTAAAAATCCCGATCATGAGATTGATTTCCCCATGAATTTTATTGTGAACACTATACCTACAAATGCTCAATTAGTGCAGAAGCCTTCACGTTCCGATACTGTGAAATACGGTGCCTATTTAGTCAATCAGGCCGCTTGCATGGAATGCCATACAAAGGTAGAAAAAGGACAAGTGATACCGGAACTTGCTTTTAGCGGTGGCCGCGTATTTAGCATGCCCAATGGCGAAGTTCATTCTGCCAATATTACTCCTGATAAAGTAACAGGGATTGGCAACTGGACAGCAGAGGCTTTTGTAGCAAGATTCAAACTATACAGTGATTCTGCTGCTTCACGTGAGATGGGTGCCGGCGAAGTAAATACCATCATGCCTTGGAGTATGTTTGCAGGCATGGATACTTCGGACCTGAGATCTATTTATGCTTATTTAAAAACTTTAAAACCCATAAATAATCCCGTAATACATTTTGTGGCAATGAAAGAAGAAAAATAATACCATACATTTTAAACAATAAAAATAAAATATAACACACACATGAAAAGAATGTTTCTAATAGTTACGGCTCTATCCCTAACCGCAGTCTTTACGGGTTGTAAAAAAGACAATAATTCAAAGACCCATACTTTTTATGGTACTCCTGCGAATGTAGGAAATGGTACCGTCAGTTCTTATGTTGTAATAAACGGTAATGGTACACCGCAATCACTCGGGTTTACTTTTACAAAAAGCATGTTGGATGGCTTGCCCGATGATGGAGTAACGCCTACCTATATGACGATGTTGAATTTACCACCGCAGGCAGCCATAACTGGCTTTGAGCACCTGGAACTTGACTGGAACCCAAGGGGCCACGAACCTGAAGCTATTTATGGATTACCACATTTTGATTTTCATGCTTACATCGTAGGCATGGATGAATTAATGCAAATAGTTCCCGGCCCGGATAATACACCTGTTGATCCGAAATATATTCCTAAGGATTATACTTCGGGAGTAGTTGCTGTACCGAATATGGGCGTACACTGGATTGATTTGACCTCACCCGAATTTAGTAACACCACTTTTACAACCACCTATATCTATGGTTTTTACAAAGGTAATATGTTGTTTGGCGAACCGATGATTACACGGGACTATCTGTTATCAAAACCGGAAGTAACCCTTGATGTAAAGCAACCTGCTGAATTTCAGAAACCAGGTTACTATCCTACTAAATACAGGATTTCTTATAACAAACAACAAGAATCTTATTCAGTATCATTAGAAGGTTTGGTTAAGCATTAACCTGATTTCTACAAACTAAATAAAACGCTGCCGGTGAATATCCGGCAGCGTTTTATTTTAGAGCTATCAATAACCTGCAGTGGGTGTTGATGGTTAAAAATTTGCATCTTAATTCTTTATAGCTTTGCCTTGATGCATTGTGGAAATTGAATGGAACGAGCATCTTACAATCAATCATCTGCAAATATGAAAAGACTGCTTACCTTATTGCCTGTTTTTGGCCTGGGCCTGACGCATGCTCAGAAAACGGATTTTGAGCAATCGGTTCAATTTATCCAAAACAAAATTTACTGTTGCTCAGTGCCATTTTCAAAATCCAGCAATAAAAAGGTGGAAAACATGACCATTGATAAGAACGGAAACATAGCGCTATCCTATTCAGACAAAAGCCCAAAGCAGCATTTTAACCTGTTTAAATTATACAAAGATGAAAATGCTATAGCAGGTATAGATACGATTCTTAATGGAAAATTTATCCAATTTAATGTAAATGAAAACAAAGCGAGGCTAATTAGGTTTGCTACAGTAAAAGATGCCAGCGATGTGTACCATGTTTTATTGCAGCTTATAGTACGCAGAGACCTTGCAGACAGTTTATATTTTCTACGGGCAGTTAATGATATTAATGCCAGGCTGGCCCAATGGGAAGAGAAGGGAAATCGCGTAAGAGTTAGTGCCTTAAAGGATGGCAGTGTGGATATTGTCAATAAATTTGACCAGCGTTTAAAATTCAATTTATTCGAGCTGGATGATAACCCGGCCGATACCACACATGGTATTGTAATTGCCCCCTGCAACCCTGCATCACATGCTCCCCTCACATGGGTCAACTTTTTAAAAGCTGGTGAAACAGTGGCATTTATCCGGTTGAAGTGCAATATACCAAAGACAGAACTTACCCTTATCCGCAGCGCTTTTTTACGCCTCAGATTGTTATGCATTAAAACAGGTTCATTAAATGACCGGCCACCTGGTGCAGCATACTTTATACCCCGCAATGCACTACTTAATTCCGGCAATAAAATGTTGGCAGAAAGTATTCGCAGTATTGATATTGCCGGCGATAGTCACGTTCCAGTACCTGTTAACAGCAGCGGGGAAGGTTGGCTTGACAAAGATTCATTACCAATAGGCCAATGGTATTTTTATGCAAAAAACAGTACCGGAAAAGAATACCTGTTTAAAACGGGCTTATACCAAACAACAACACCCGAAATGTTTGAAGTGACGGATATTGACAGCATGGAACTGGCAAAAAATTTCCATCTTTCTTTTTTATCTCTTCAGAAACAGCAGGTACAAGCCATACCTTTCGTAAAAGTGAAGGCTTGGAAATATTACCATCCAGATGGCACAATTTGGAAAAAAGTAAATTTTAAGCATCGGCAAATTCCTGTTAATACAAGCATTGTCATCATGGACTTAGAAAATACTGAACAGACAAGGCTCGTAATCAATTTAAAAGAAAGACTGGACGAATGGGAAGACTGAGCCATTAAATGCATGAAGCATTCGAAGGATACATGTTTTACCCAGGTACATAAGGTACTGGTTTGAGTAAAGTAGCAAAACGTCTTTTACAAAATCTTCCCGGTTTTATCTATGGTAAGGATTTTGCCATCCTTTGCCACTTTTGCTTTACCGTTGTCAAATCTTTTTTCCAGTTTATCATATATGCAGGCAATCACTTCTTTGCCCGAAGCGTCTGCAAACCCAATTTTATTATTTAAAACTACTGCAAACATGCCATCCGAAAACGCATCCACATCTTGGTATTTTAGGGGAACCACTACTTGCCCCTTTTTGTCAATAGCTCCCATTTTGTTATTTAACTGAACCAAGGCATAGCCGTTTGTAAAGTCACCTGCAACATCATATTTTAAGGGCACTATTTCCCGGAAGCTATCATCTATAAAGCCCCACTTATTGTCAGCGGTAACTGCAGCCATTTCCTCAGAAAAATTATAAATGGCATCGTATTTTATAGGAATAATCTGTTTGCCTGATTTGTCAATATAGCCAACTTTTTTATTAAGCTTCACAAATGCAAAACCCCCATAAAAATTAGTAACCGTATCATAAATGAATGGCACGGCCTCGGCGCCTGTTGCATTAAAAAATCCCCATTTGTTTTTGTACATGGCCGCCCTTAATCCTTCATATTCATTTTGAACCTTCTCATATTTCCAGATATTTATTTTATCTCCTTCCAAAGAAAAAACCCTGGTATTATTGCTTTCCCCTATTTTATAAATAACACCATTAGGCGCATAGTCTTTTAGCATATAAATACCGGAATATTCAAAAGGCAACATCTCTTTGTTTTTAATGTTTAAGACACCTGATTTGCCATTCATTTTTGCAACAATGACGTTGTAATCATAAATATCAATTCCGCTATATTTTAATGGTATAATTTCAGTTCCCTTGCTATCAACAACGCCATAAACATAGCTGCTTTGTGTTGGCATGATACCAACTTTTATGATACTTAAAGAAGGGTTATAATAACTACTCTCAATTGATTGGTACTTAAAAGCTGTTAAGGCTTTACCATCAGCATTTATCACCGCCCATTTATCAAATTGCTTTACACCCGTTAAGCCACCCGAAAAACCTTCATATCCTACTTCATCATATTTAAAAGGAATAAGCTGCGTACCAACTTCATTGATGAAGCCCCATTTATCGTATAGGCTAACGGCACACCTGGCTTCTTTGAAACTCTTTACCTCATTATACATGAAGGGGATTTTTACATTATTATTTGATGTTATAAACCCCCATTTATCTTTTGACCTTACGGCAGCAAGTCCTTCTGAAAAATTGCGGGCATATTGATAAACAAAAGGAATCACCGTTTCATTTTTTGCATTGATGAAGCCCCATTTTTTATTCTTTTCAGCGGCCAGCATCCCTTCAGAAAATTTATCTGCCAGGTAAGTATATTTTAAAGGTATAATCTCTTTCCCGGTCTTATCTATAAAGCCATATTGGCGTTCAATGTTTTCATTAAAGACAGCAACTTTTGCATACCCGTTTACAAATGGGTAAGTATCGCTATACCTGGCAGGTATTACAATATTGCCGTTTTGGTCTTTGAATCCTTTTTTATTCTGGTATTCAAAAACGGTTAAAGTCTGGGCATTTGCAAATGAAAGAATGCTGGAAATAGCGAGAGTGGCTAATATACATCTCATAGTAAAAAAAAGTTTTGGTGTGGGT
Source organism: Hanamia sp. (assembly GCA_036566285.1). Lineage (GTDB taxonomy): Bacteria > Bacteroidota > Bacteroidia > Chitinophagales > Chitinophagaceae > Ginsengibacter. The sequence goes on along the minus strand of DATCWN010000380.1, from coordinate 4,948 downwards.
TAATAGTAAAAATTTATCGTCCAGCAACATAAAAAGCAATATTGGTAAGGTGGTTACCGGCTACTCTACACTGAGAGCCTGCTCCACCTGTTAGCTTGCGCTGGTACACGCCATAGGTAAAGGTAAACGTTGCAATATACTCTTCGTCTTTATTGAAATTGTAAGTTATAATAGGTACATTCTCGGGGTTGGCACTGCAAGAATTCCAGGTAGTGGCAGACTGTATAAAAGTGAAATTGCCGTAATTATTTCTTAAAACAGCGGCGGAACTGGTTAAGTGATTATTGTCATAATTAAATCCGCTGTGTATGGAATAGTCTTTTGTTATATCTAAACTGCCATACATAGCGGATACGTAGCCATCTTTAAAATACACGTCCAGGTACCCATCACCATTTCTTCCTTCTCCTCTTTTACCATACCCGGAAAAGCCCACATAAAGGCCCAATACTTTATTAATCGAAAACCCATATTTCCGATAGGAATCTACTGTTTGCCAGTTGTCTGATGCTTGTAACATGGTGCGTACATCATCCTGCATTTGAGTGATGAACGCATTGAATTTATTTTTATTTTTAATACTAACTCCATACTTCTTACGGGTAAAGTTTAACACGCCATCAATGTCTGCTTCAAAGTACAAGCGCAGATCCGACATAATGCTGTCAATGACTACACTTTTCCGGGTGCCAATACTGATGCCGGGCACGAATTCCTGATTCAGTTCCTGAGCGTCAACAGATGGGAAAAAGAAACATAAAAAAACAAGTAACAAGCTTATTTGCTTTTTCATAAGAAAAAGATTTTGTTGTTTATGGTCTAGGCACAAACTATAAATATACTATCATTTTCTTCTTTTTGCCAAAATAGTATTGTAGCATTCAATCACCTACTTCAATCCATATTTAAATTTATATCTCTCTGCAAGCTGGGTTTGCTTGTTATCTAAATTAATTTTTCTGCCCTGGATAAATGCGAGGTCAACCACGCTGTTTTCCATGTCGAGAATGTCGCCTTCGCTAACGATGATATTGGCATCTTTTCCTGCCTCAATAGTGCCGGTGATGCTGTCGATGCCTAATATTTTTGCGGCGCTAAAAGTGATGGCGCTTAAAGCCTGTTCTTTGGTTAATCCGTAAGAAGCCGCTGTGCCCGCATTGTACATCAGGTTGCGGCCGCGTGTGGTGCCGTCATTGTCTGCAATAGCGAAAAGTACGCCCGCCTTTTGAAGAAGATAAGGAGTTTTAAAAGGCTGGTCCACATCATCATCGTGCGCTACGGGTAATGAATGCGGCTGCCTGAGAATAACAGCAATATTATTTTGCTTTAATAAAGGCGCTATTTGCCAACTGTCAGCACCACCTACAATCACTACATCAAATCCAAATTCCTTTACAAAATCTATGGCGAGCAACATTTCTTTTACGGCATTGCAATGCACAAATAATTTCTGTTTTTTATTAAAAAGATTTTTGGCAGCTTCAAACTTTAGGTTGGTTTCTTTATGAACCGGCTCCGCCAGGTAAGCCTTTGCTTCTTTAAAAAAAACTTTTACTTCGTCTATTCTTTGCAAGGCTTCTTTTACAGGGTCTGTTTGCGGTGCAGCGCCAAACCTGCTGCGCCTTGCCACCAGCGAAGGCATATTAAAGTGCATTTGCCCATCCATTTTATAAGCGGCGTCTTCCCAGTTCCAGGCATCTAATTGTACTACGCTTGAAGTGCCGGAAATCAATTGAGAAGATCCTTCTTCATCCTGAGGAATTACATTGGCCAATAAAATTCCATTCGTGCGCAAAACATTAATCACTCTTGAATCGGTATTGTAAGCCACAATAGAGCGCACAGAAGGATTCATATTTCCCAATTCTACATAATCGTTGGTGCCTCTTACGCCACCAGATACTTCCTTAAGGCCCAGATTGGTTATAGAGTTGATAAGCCCCGGATACACCTGTTTCCCTTTTACATCATACACTTTTACATCACCTGACGGAACAGGAATATTGGTTCCCACGTTTTCTATTTTTCCTTTGTTGATACGGATGGTTCCATCATTAATGATGTTTCCGTTGCCCACATGAATGGTAGCATGGGTAATATAAATAAGCCCGTTATTTTCCGGTGCAGGATAAATGGTGGGCTGTGAAGAAACAGTTGCGCCCAACAATAAAAGCGCTGTTATAAGGTTGATTGTTTTTTTCATTGTATAAAATTTTGGCCTCCTAAATCCTCCTCCATTAATTCTTTGGAAAAGGAGGATTCTGGTAAAAGCCTTTACTAATTTTTTAATTAAAAGAATTATTTTCATTCTCAATGCCATTGTCATCATGGCCATCGCCGCGGTCTTCACAATGAAGAAGTACTTCTTGGGTTGCCTGTGCGGGAACCATAGAAGCGCCTGATTTTTTTTCTTCAGCAAGCTTTTGTATTAACCGGTTGCGCTCCGCTTGTATTTGCTTTCTCAACATTATATCACGGTCGCGGTCAAAGTAAATAATTCCATCCACGATTGTTTTTTGTGCAACAGCATAAATGCTCAGCGGGTCGTTATTCCATAAAACAAGATCAGCATCTTTACCTACTTTAATGCTTCCTGTCTGGTTTTGAATATGCAGCATGGTTGCCGGATTAATAGTTACCATTTTCAAAGCGTCTTCTTCACTTAATCCATATTTAATGCTTTTCGCGGCTTCCTGGTTGAGCCTTCTTGCCATTTCCGCATCATCTGAATTGATGGCCACATTCAATCCCATTTTATGCATGATGCTTGCGTTTTGCGGAATGGCGTCTACCACTTCCATTTTATAATTCCACCAATCGCTGAAAGTAGATGCGTTGGCGCCATGTGCTTTCATTTTATCAGCTACTTTGTATCCTTCTAAAATATGGGTAAATGTATTGAACCTGAAACCGAATTTTTCTCCAACACGCATGGCGCTGGTAATTTCACTTTGCACATACGAGTGGCAGGTAATGAATCTTTGTTTATTCATAATCTCTACCAGCGCGTCCAGTTCAAGGTCTCTTCTTACCGGAAGCAGCTTGCTGTTTTTGCCCCGATTGTTGTAAGCCTTCATCGCGTTTTCATAATCACGGGCGCGGGTAAATGCATCCGTCAACACTTCTTCTACACCCATCCTGGTGTCGGGAAAACGATTGTTGGTCCTGGAAGTAGTTCGCTTTACGTTTTCTCCCAAAGCGAATTTAATGAATGGGTCGGCGCCCTTAAATTTCAAAGCGGTATCATTTACACCCCAGCGAAGTTTTATCAATTGTGTTTGTCCGCCAATGGTGTTGGCACTTCCATGAAGAATGTGAGAAGTAGTAACGCCGCCGCTCAGTTGGCGGTAAATATTAATGTCGTCCGGGTTTAAATTATCCGCGATGCGTACTTCTGAAGTTACCGACTGGCCGCCTTCATTAATGGAAACGGTGGCTATGTGCGAGTGCTCATCAATGATGCCGGGAGTAAGATGTTTGCCCGCGCCATCAACCACGATGCCGGAGGTACTTACCAGGTTTTTTCCTATTGCGGCAATCTTTCCATTCTTTACCAGCACATCGGTGTTTTGTAAAACGCCTTCTTTTTCACTCGTCCATACGGTAGTATTTTTAATTAAAATATCCTGTTGGACGGGCATTGTTTCCCAGCCATAAGCACCAAAAGGGTAATTGACTTTTCCGGCAATCGAAGATTCTTTCTTTTTAACCGTATCCGCTTTTGCGGGATTTTCTTTTATAAAAGTAGCCGTCCAGTTTAGCATATTGCCTGAAGTGTCAACGCCGTTTCCCTGCCATACCTCACCATTGCTTACGCCGCTCAGCCGGATGGATGGGCCAATGTTTCCCGGAGGTAATGGCTTTCCACTTACCGCGCGTTGCAATCCCTGCATGCGCTGGTTTTCGGGTAACAAATCATCTCCCGGCCTGTTTTCTAACTCAAGAGAATCGGCTCTTAGATGGTTGATTTGAGAGGAATCTTTTTTTGCACCCGAAGCATCAATAATAATGGTGGTATCTTTTTTAATACCATTTTTTTTCTTAGGGGCTACCGGTGAAAAATTAATGTTGACCATTTTACCATCAAAAGAAAATTTGGTAGTCAGGGTATCTTTTCCAATTACAGAAGCAGAGTTGGAAGACTTAACGTCAAGAATATAATTCGTTACAGTACCATCATGGAAGGTGATTGCTAAATTATACGTAGCAGAAATGGTGTTCCATGCATCTTCTTTTACCCCATATTTTTCTCCCTGTATCCAGTTCTGAAGAATCACCGCTTTCTCTTCAAAAACGGGCTTATTGGTAATGAAGAAATTAGCAATTTTACCCGGTTCTATGCTTCCTACTTCATCATAAACACGCAATGCAATAGCGGGATTTTTGGTAAGCGCTTCCAGTGCGGCTTTTTCTGAAAGCCCTGCGTCGAGGGCTTTATGAAGATTTGCCCAAAAGGTTTTGGCATCTTTCAATCCATCTGCCGTAAGGCAAAAAGTAATGTTTTCTTTTTCAAAAGCGGCCGGATTACCGGGCGCCATTTCCCAATGCTTCATATCGGCGAGGGCAACATAACGGGCATCATTAGGGTCTTCTACGTCCATGCCTTTAGGAAAATCCAATGGAAGAATAAAAGTAGCTTTTGTAGCAGCCATTTCTTTAATGCGCTGGTATTCATTTCCACCGGCTTTTAAAATATATTTTACGCCAAATTCATTGGCAATCCGGTCGGCGCGAAGGCAATTCCATTTATCATTCGCTTCAAATATTTGCGGAAGGCTTTGCTCCTTATTCCATGCTTCGAGGCTAATGTTTTTGCCCTCTTCCGCTGGCTTATTTTTATACCAGGCAGCATCTAAATAGGTTTGCCTCAACAAGGCGATGACGCCCATGAGCGAGGTAGGATAACTTTGAGTAGAACTTCCCTTGCTGAATGAATATTGCGCAGAAG
>DATCWN010000186.1:0-4089 GCA_036566285.1 Hanamia sp. | reverse complement strand
TTCAATGATGCCCGACTTTAATAAACTTTTTCTGGAGCTTTCATCTGCCCTTGTGTGGTCCTGTATTTCGAAAGGTTTAAAGGCCACCCATTGATTGTTGACCAAATAACTCCATTCTATATCGGGCGGTGCAAAACGGTTGTCGCCTGTGCCATCTAAAACCTGGAAAAGGATATTTACTTTTTGTTCTTTCTCTGCTTCTTTTAAACCGATATATAAATTGCCTTGTGTAAACAGAGTTGCTGCTGCATTGGTGAATTGTGGCAATAGAAAAACCTCGTCTTGTTTATCAATTTCCATTTTCTCGTACCCGAATGGTGTGATGTGATAAAACTGTTCGATGGAATTATTGGATCCGTTTTTACCTATAACTATTTCTTCAGAGGAAAGATAAGAAAGGCTGATATTTTTTAGTTTGGGCGTATAGGGTTCCTGCGGTAGATCGCCGGCGGAGAGATTATCTTTCTTAGTGGCTACAACAGCAGTATAGGCTAATGGATACAAAGGATGAAAGAAATCTTTTTCCAGGTTCAATCTTAAAAAACCTCTCTGCGTGGTTACGTCGTAAAATTCGGGATCAGGTAAATAAGGGTCTCTGCCGAAACGTGACAGATGCGATGTGTCAGGTTCTGATGCAGCCGCCATTTTAGTAGCCGCTTTAGATTTTTTCAAATTGATAGGGCCGTCGGGGCCGGGTATAGCTGAATCCTGTGATAGAAATTTAATGGCTTTGTCAGAATTGAAAAGTGTATTCTTTTCCGGAACAATTCTTTGAAAGTTTCTTCCTTCGAGGTATTCAGCTTTTACAGTAAAATAATCATTGCCAAACGAATCGGGTAGGCCGGGATACTTTGCATAATGATCTTTGAAATTGAGTTCATTATTTTTTATGGGAAGAGCCGCCCATTCCAGGTCTATCTGTAAAAAATCGAGCTTCTTTTGGAATGCTTCACCAGAGCCAATGTAAAAAGAAGAACCGGCATAAGGCCTTTCGCCAAAAGGGTGGTAATCTTTGGATGCATCAAGTATTGCATTGTCATTTTGGACCGTTACTTTTTTTAACCCTGATACCAATTGTTTGATTATGACTTTTCGAAGGGTGGTGTTTTTGTTATCAACATACGGTGACTTATCCTGGCCGTTATTGTCTTTTGTATTTTTAAAAAGCAGTTTTATTGCCGGCCATTTTGTAAGCAAAGAAGTTTCATCATTCATTGCCGGTATGGTAAATGGAGGGGCCGAAGATTGGGCAAAAAATAAAATATCCAACTCCTCACCATTATCCCGGTAAAAAAAATATTTGTCAACCTTTGATTCTTTAATCCTGCGAATAATTTCTATTACTTCCTTTGAAATATTGGTTTGGGTATTGTTTATTCCCTTTGACAAATCTTCATAACGCTTTTCAATGAAATCAATGAATTCATTTATAAACTTGTCGTCGCTATCTGGCAATGAAAAAAAACTTTTGACATCCGTAAATTCAATCCATTTATCCCCGGAAGAATAGTATAATGCCAATGGCTGTTTCAGTTGGGTAAAATTTATTTTATCGTTTAGCCCTATATTTAAAATAACCGATCTTTCCCCTTCATTTAACCGGAACATGGGTGATGCCAATGCAAAGCCCACTTCATCTTCAGGTGAACCATTGCTTCCCAATGATTTCCATTGCGCCTGTTCCTCTTTATTGAAAGCTTCTGCGATGCCATCTTTTGAATCTGCTTTTATTGCGGAATGAACAATGCCGCTGGCTTCATCTATATACACCGTTTTTATTTCTTCTACCGCTGCTTTATTTACCACCACTTCTTCCATTAAAGCAAATGCTATTTGCTTGCGACTATCGTCTTTGCCGGCATTTAATAAAGTGCCTTCTTCTATTAAATGGGTCTGAAAGTTTTTTGCCAGTTCAAAGATCACATGCACTTTATCCGGCGTTTCTTTTAATTTATGAAGGCACAATACTTTTTCGTAGTAATACAATAAATGCGACCGGGTTAATGTATTTAAATGATCTATGGCATACTGAAACAAATACAAAAAAGTAAGGAAGAGCGTTACGTGCGGCTGATGCGAATCATTGATTGCAATACATTCTTCAAAATAAATTTTAGCTCTTTGTTTTATTTTTACCAACTCAATAAAAAATATATAGAATAAAGCTTTTAAGGTTCCCAGGTTAAATGAATTATCGGGATAGATGCAATCGTAGCCTTCATGGTCAAGCTGCCAGGCTTTGGTGCAGGCGCAAAAATTGTTTTCAGGGTTTTGAATAAAAGGACTGTAATCATTCAGTGGCGCAAGGCTTCCTTTGTCGAAACCAATTAATTTTATAAGAGCGTCCTCTTGTTTATTTTCAATGATGGCAAGGTGTAAATTGCTTTTTATTATGGTAATAATTTCTTCTTTGAGTAAATGGCCATCCGGCAATTTTTTACAGGCCATTTGTATGCGGAGGGCAACACTATAAATAAGGTTTATGATTTCATCGTAATAACCGGGCAATGGATCCGGTTTCTCCTCCTCTTCAGGCCCGCAATCTTCTCTGTTAAGGCAATTGGCGATATTCTCTTCTAATTTTTTAAATGCGGTTTCAATGCTGTCTGTATCTATGGTTGCCAGCAAAGCCAGTTGAATGCAGGGGTCATTTTCATAAAAGCAGCTCCAGTCGCCATCCCGGTTATTGCCGGTGTTGTAATAATTAATGAGTCTACTGTATTCTGTTGCAAAGAGAAGTATGTCTTCCATTTTCCGGTCGTCAATCTTAGCATTTTCCGGAAGCAACGCTTTCAGCAAACGTTCTTTTTGGCTGACGCCATCTCTTTGTAGCGGGTTTTTAATGGTTGCACACATAGCGACTATTTAGGTTGTTGTTCTGCTTCTTTTAAATAAAATGGATACACCAGGTTGTATCTTGAATTGGTGCTGCGGATCACATATTCCAGTTCTATCAACAATAAGCCTTCCAGCACCTGGCCGGTATTGATGTCAATTTTTGTAAGGTCAATCCTTGGCTCGTGATACAATATGGCTTTTTCAATTAGGTCTTTTACAAAAGTGATGAGTGAAGTATTGATGGGTTCAAACAACAGCACATCTAAATTGCAGCCGTACTCAGGTTGCATAATTCTTTCTCCATGCCTTGTTGACAATAATATTTGCAGGCTCTGCTTAATGTCTTCTTCATCAGATACCATCTCCACCCTGCATGGGTTTTTATAAAATGTCGGGGGAAAGGACCAGCCTACACCCAAAAAAGATTTTTTTGCTTCCATAAAGATTATTTCAATGCTTCGTAAAAAATTATCCTCCAATTATTACCGTAAAGCTTCCTAAGATGAGGGTACCGCCGTGGGCTGTGGTATCTCCCATTCTTGCAGCGGGCATTCCGCCAATAAGTACTGTCGCCGAGCCTTTGATGATACTGTCGGGCGGGCCGCTACAGGTTAACAAGTCTCCCATTCTTGCGGCGGGCATTCCTTCGATTAAAACTGTGGGGCATCCCGGCGGCAACACAGGGCCGCCCACATGAGGAACGCCTCCCGGATTTACCATCGGGCATGTGTGCATATCTCCTACTCTTGCTGCTCCTGCCATAAAATGCTTTTTAATTTATCATTACGGTTCCGCCTTTTATTTCTGTTTGACCACTGCTTTGCAATGCGGCTTTTGTATTTCCCTTTGCAGAAAATTCGCTGTTGGCTTCTGCTTCTATCTTCACTCCTTTGATACTCACATTATTGGTTGCCTTTAGTACCAAATCTTTTGTACTTTCCACAGTGATACCATCACTGTTCATGGTGATTTTATTATTATTCTGATCCTGCAATACAATACTTCCTTCATCATCATTGATCACGATTTTATTGGCACCGGGTGTTTCCAGCGTGATGATCTTTTTATCATCATCGAAAGTAAATTTGAGCTTGCTCCTGGTTACAAATCCTTTGATATGGTTTTCATCTTTTTCCGGGAACACATCTGTGGGTACGGGTAATGCACTACTGTTGAGCATTCCTAATATTACAGCGTGCCTTGGATCATCATTTAAAAATCCTACAACCACTTCATCATTTATTTCCGGGC
>DATCWN010000115.1:0-4748 GCA_036566285.1 Hanamia sp. | reverse complement strand
TTTAAGAAGTAATTCATTATCACGCCAAAGAACAGACAATATGAGTTTTTTCATACTTTTGTTTTGAAAGATTAAAAATAGGAGCTGATGATTTTATAATCACTGCTCAAGAGTTGTTGTGCTCTCTCATTTTTACTAAACATCTCAACCGTCCCGTACATAATACATAAACAGAGATTTTTTGTGTAAAAGAAATTTATTTTGACTTTTCGAAAACCTATTATAACATCATATACTTCGCCGCCTATCCGGACTTCCTATAATACAATCCTTTTCAAAAATGCGAATACCTGTAAAACGCATTTAAGTTTATCTATTACTTCTTTTAGGAGGAGTAATAAAAAAAACAAAAAAATGGATTTGAAATTCTATACCACCAGCCAGTTTTAATACTTAAAAATTTTTGATTTTAAAAATTTGATTTCCTACTTAAAGCAATTGGTTTAACAAATATAGAAACACTAAATCGTTTTAGCAAATTTATTTTAACTTTTTTTTTCAAGGATTTTTATGACAACTTTTAATCAATGAGCCACAGAGAACTTCGGTAATTTTTTTATCTTATTATTCCAATGTTAGGTGGTACGTTTATAAAAAATTTTATGATAATTAAAAAAAAGAATGTTCCAGAATAGTCATTGCAGCCGACAAACTTATTAGTATCAAAGTATTTTATTGAACCAGAAAATAAAATTTGGTAATCATTCATACTATTTTAAATACCAACAGCTTGCCGCTCCAATTAAACTGCCCTGCTCTCCAAGCTCCGCCTCTTTCAAAGAAAATGGAGGAGCGTTGGTCGGAAGATTGCTGTTTAGCGCATCATAAAATAAGGGATAAGCATTGGCGATGTTTCCTCCAAAAACGATCACCTCAGGTTTTTCAAGAAGAATTAAACGTGATAAGAAAAGAGCCAGGTTTTTTCCAAATTCATTAAATATCCTGTTCAATGAATCGGCATTCGTTATTTTAATAAGTTCCTTGACGTTCTGAACTGTTATGCCGGTTAACTGGTAGCATCGTTTTACAAACCATCGCGAGGAAAGGTAATCCTCGGCTATTCCATCTACAAAAGGTGATTGCCATAAGTCAGCATCTTCTGAAACTCCATTGGCATATTTTGCTGATCCTAAACCAGTACCTAAAGTAAGACCGATCGCTTTTTTAAACCCTTTTGCGGCACCTCCAAATGCCTCGCCTTGTAAAAAGCAAGCTGCATCATTTCTAAAAAGAATATCGGTTTCTTTAATTTGCAAGCTTTCAGCCAGCAAACTCTTTACATTTAAACCATAAAGTGAATCGTATTTATTTTGATCCTTGATCAACGAAATGCCGGATTGATACCCGAAAGGTCCAGGCATGGCGATACCTACTTTTTTATCGCAGTCAGAACGATCAAATATTTTTTGGATCAAGGAAGACCATTGCAAAATAATCTCATTGGCAGATCCATGAGAATCTATTGATTTACGGATAAACGTGCCTGGCAGTACCGATCTTGCTTCCAAATCTACCAGGGCTGCGGCAATATGTGAACCACCAATATCTACTCCGGCAACCAATGAACTATAATCCATATTCTGTTGTATTATAAATTTCAAAGACGAAAGTAGCTAACTAAACCGATTTAGCAAAGTTTAAGAAATCCCGTGTTCGAATGTGGATCATCTTCTTAAGGAAGATTCTCTAACGATCAGAGGAGCAGTTAAAACTATTTTTTTTGTTTTTCTATTTGGTTTTTTGCTATCGATATCCTCCAATAATATATTGATGAGTTGCTCAGATAACTGTTCGATTGGTTGGGCTATGGCCGTTATGGAAGGGGAATACAATCTAAAAAGATCGTGATCATCAAAGGAGATTACTCCAATATCGGCAGGAATTTTTTTATTAAGATTCTTAATGGCTTCAAGACCACTAATTCCTAAATAGTTGGTGGCAAAAAAAACTGCGTCAACTGTTTTCTCTTTCTTAAAAAATTGAGTGATGGACTCAATATAGTCATGCCCTTTCTTTTGAAAGGGAAACTTTTTAATATACTTTTTCAAATGGTTCTCCTTTATGGCCCGGTTATAACCATCCAAACGTTGATTCATTTGCGTTTGGTCAGACTCGACTGTAAGGAAAGCAATCCGTTGAAAACCTTGCTCAATCAGGTGACAGATTGCATTATAAGTGCTTTGAGCATTGTCAACCACAACGGAGTTAGTTTGAAGATCAGGAAAATAACGGTCGAATAATACCACACTTAAATTTTCTCTCAATAAATTTCTGATATCGTTTTCCGTACCCGTTGTTGGAGTTATAATGTAGGCATCTATTTGCCTTTCATGAAACACCCTTATAAGTTCTTTTGCTTTTTCAGTATCATTTTCGGAGCTGCAGTAAATGATTCTAAACCCTCTTTTATAAGCATTTTCCTCAATTAGGCGGGCAACATTTGCAAAGAAAGGATTTGAAATATTTTCAACAATCAACCCAATAAGATCGGTTTTGCCGGTACGTAAGCTTTGCGCAAGGTGATTAGGAGTATAATTTACTTCTTTTACATACTTTAAAACTTTTTCAGTTAATTCATCACTTATTCTCTTTTCCCGGGCCTTTCCGTTTAGAATGAAGGACACCGTGGTTATAGAAATCTTTAAGTGCCGTGCTATGTCAGCTATTACTAATTTATTTTTTTTCATTAAAACAAAGTGCCTTGCAATTTAGCTGAATTTAATTTACGACAAATAAAAGTTTGCCATAAAGTAGTAGTTTTTACGGACAGCCCGTATCTGCTCAATTCAAGTATTAATAAATAAAGCAAGCTCTAACCATTAGTAAAGGAATATGACTATAATAAGAATTATTTTTGCCCCCTTCTTCATTAGGGCCTTTGGTAGAAATCAACAGAATTATTTGTATTGAACAGTTCCTGAAGGAATTGGAAGTTTTACTCCTTCAGCAACAGGTTCACCAAAGTTGGGGAAGCCGGTAGCAGTCCATGTAAACTTTTGTGTGCGTGGGGAACGGTGTTTGCCACAACCTTGCCCAGGCTCACTATTGGCATGATATAAAATAAAATCTTCTTTGCCATCGGATGACTTAAAAAATGAATTATGCCCTGGCGCGAAGACTCTATTTTTAATAGATTGCTTAAACACAGGCGTATCAGATTTAGACCATTTATTTACCTTCAGCAAATTGGCATTCGTACTTGTCGTTAACATACCCAATGCATAGGTGTCCGTCCAACAACCGCTTGCCGAATAAACTAAAAACAGTTTATCACCATGCTTTAAAATTTGTGGGCCTTCATTTACATTTACATGAGACACATCATTTGGATTGTTTAGATCGCCGTTCTTTTCCCATTCGTAATAAGGTGAAGAAAGCAACCGGCGCTTGCCTTTCACCGTCCAAGGGTTTTTCATTTTAGCAATATAAATATTTTGTTCTCCATTTATATCTCCCTTCCATCCACTCCATATCAAATACAACTTCCCTTTATTTTCAAAAACACTTCCATCAATAGCCCACTTATTTTTATGCGTTTTAAGTTCCCCTTTCATTACCCAATTTCCCTGCAAGGGATCTTCAGATGAATTCTCTATAACATACAATCTGTGGTCTTCGTTACGGCCGCTATCGGCTGCAAAATAGATGTACCATTTCCCATAAATAAAATGAATTTCAGGAGCCCAGATTTCTTTTGAATAAGCGCCTTGCAATGGTGGCGTCCACACTATTTTCTTCTCCGATTTTTTGAGATTGGTTATGTCTCTTGTTTTCCATAGCGTAACATTTCTTCCGGTTGTATTGGTGTAATAATAATAACCGTCTTTTTGAATAACCCAAGGATCCGCGCCTGATGGCAACAATGGATTGGTAAATGTTTGTTGCGCATATCCAACACCGGATACCAATATGAGTACAACTAAAAAATAGCGCTTTAGAAATTTCATTTGATTGATGAATCGGTTGTAGTTATTGAATTATTACATCTGCTAACGAAGTCAACGGAACAGGAATAAAAAACAGCATTCACTTTTATAGATTTTGTTTTAAACTTTTCCCAATTTATTTTTTCAATTTCATTTCAAGCAACTTCATAAAATAACCACCTACCACACTTCTTGCCTGAAAGCCAACTTGTTTGCCATTCGTTGTTTCGTGCCAGTCGCTCAAAGGAACACGGGAAGAAGTTTCCGTAGCATATTTATAAATCGGATCTACTAAAGCGTCAAAATCTTTTTTATTATTGGTAAGTGTTGCAGTCCATAATATCCAATCGCTCTTGGTATAAGTTTTACGACTATCGAGTGGCAATCCAAACTCATTTTGTTTGGTGAGATAATAAGCAATCTCTTTATCATACACTTCTTCAGGAAACAAATCAAGATTCAAAACTTTATCCCAAACCAAATTATATTTTTGACTCCAGGTATTATTCCTGTCGAAAGTTAATGCATAATGATCGCCTTCATCGGCCATTTGCATCCACCGTTTGGCCATATTTTTCGCGGTGTCGGTATATCTTTCTGCCGTGGACTTTTCACCCAGCATTTTAGCTAACATTCCATAACAGCCAATACCTACAATGGCTTTTACAGATAGATTCGCATTGCGTGCCAGATGCCCTGCAAAATCATCAGTACATAATTGATTGGTAGGATCGAAGCCATCTTCCACTAAGAAATTTACCCATTGGGTTAATGTTTTCCAATGCTTTTTTGCATAGTTGGCATTGCCTTCTGCCTTGGCGA
>DATCWN010000082.1:0-4252 GCA_036566285.1 Hanamia sp. | reverse complement strand
CCAGTGAAAGTAAATCAGCCACCGCTAAAACTACTACCACCCGGGCTCCGGCAAAAACAACTACAACTACAAGCAGTGTGCTGGTAAGCAGCGATGCAGATAAAGCATTGAATGCAAGTTTTGAAAAAAACCACGGCTCTCTTCCATGGCCGGTAAATGGATTTGTAATCAGCCATTATGGGGCCAACCAATTGCCCGGTGGCATTGACTATAATAATCCCGGCGTAACTATCGGCGCCAAAGTAGGAGAAACCGTAAAAGCAGTGTTTGATGGTGAGGTAACACTGGTAAGCTACATTGAAGACAAGCAGGCTGTTTTTATAAAACATGGAAAATATTTTACAGTTTACAGCAACCTCGGAAGTGTAAGCGTGCAAAGAGGCAGCCATGTAAGAACCGGGCAGGCTATTGGAAAAGCGGGCATCAATGATGAAGGTGATGGCGGCAGGGTGGATTTTATTTTAATGAAAGAAAGTGATAACGTAAACCCCGAATCGTGGCTCAGACGCTAGATTTATATTTCAACAAACCGTTCCTCCACAGATTTTTTATTAAATAGATTTTTGAAAAAAATTTCCCGGTTTGTATCACATTATTGCCGCTTTTGATTACCTTAATCAGACAATTCTAATACAAAAAAATCATGTCATTTATTTTTGAAATAAAAGGAATCAAACCTTCGTGTGGGCATGACTGTTATATTGCTCCAAATGCAACACTTGCCGGAGATATTATTATGGGTAATGAATGCAGCATTTGGTTTAATGCGGTCATTCGCGGTGATGTAAATTTTATACGAATGGGCAACCGGGTAAATGTGCAGGACGGGGCAGTTATTCATTGCACTTATTTAAAAACTTCCACCATCATTGGGAATAATGTTAGCATCGGACACAATGCAATCGTACATGGATGCGTTATAGAAGATAATGTACTGGTAGGTATGGGAGCCATCATAATGGACAAAGCTAAAATAGGGAGTAACAGTATCATTGCAGCCGGGGCTGTGGTACTGGAAAACACAATCGTAGAGCCGGGAAGTATTTATGCGGGCGTGCCTGCAAAGAAAATAAAAGACATTTCGCCGGAATTGATAAAAGGAGAAATTGAACGTATCGCTGCTAATTATGTGATGTATGCGGGATGGTATGGTGAATAGTGAATGATGAATGATGAATGAGTTTGGTTTATTAGTTAATTGGTTTATTAGTTCCTTGGTTTATTACCATTGAAATAATTGGTTTTTACAAGTTGCGAAATTCTTGCTGATACCTAATACCTAAAACAATGAAAAAAATATTAATTGCCTTAGTTTGTTGCTGGATGTTTTCCGGATGTTTTATTTTTCAAAAGAGAGAAAAATACGGCTGTCCAACGAATGGGAAAAATGTTGGTGCTGAAAGAATTTTATCAGGAGACCAGGGTGCTATCAAAGCGGCAAGAAAGGCGGGTAAATTTAAAAATTAAAAATAATCCAACCCTTATTGTAACCAAAACCAACCCTTATGTGTTATCATTTAAAAACAGATTTTGGCGGCACAGAAGCTGTGATTGACGACAATTGCGGCATTTCAAAATTCTATGCCATTGCCATAACGCTAAGCAATGACCTTAAAGTAAAATTTATAAACCAGGTAGATGACGCGGATACACTCGATTGGGATTTTAAATACAAGAAATATTTTCTAACACTTCATTACAATATTTTTAATGGTGTTTCCATACTTCCGCACCATATAAATAGCACTTCCAAAGCAAACAAAGCAGTGATGGAACTGGCGGAATTGCTGGAGAAAAAAGCTTATTAATTGGTTAAGTAGTTTATTGGTTTTATTAGTTTATTGGTTAAATGGTTTCATTGTTCTATTGTTAATTCGACAAGTTAGTGATTTGTCGAATTTCAAATATCGCACATCAAACATCGTACGTCGTACATAGCTTCCTACCATTTCTTATTATCAATCGTACCTAAAATATTCAGGTAACTTATGTACCGCATCGCGGCAATCTTTCCTTCTTCCACGGCGGGTTTTACGGCACAGCCAGGCTCTTCAATATGCATACAATTATTAAAACGGCAATCATTTATCAGCTCTTTCATTTCAGGGAAATAATGCGATAATTCCTGCAGTTCAATGTCCATTAAAGCAAATTCGCGCATACCCGGTGTATCAATAATTTTACCGCCAAAAGGAAGATCATACATTTCCGCAAATGTGGTGGTATGAAGCCCCTTGCCGCTCCAGCCGCTTACATCCTGTGTTTTCAATAAAAGTTCCGGAAAAATAAAGTTGATAAAAGAAGATTTTCCCACGCCGGAATGGCCGCTGATTAAAGTAGTTTTATTTTTCAAAAGATCATATACTTCATCAACACCAGTTTTTTCATTAAGGCTCATTAATAAAACCCGGTAGCCGATCTTCTCATACATCGTTTTTATTTCTTCAAATTTTCCTTTTTCTTTTTCTTTAAAAAGATCGCTTTTATTAAATACAATAATCGCCGGCACATGGTAGGCTTCGGAGGCCACAAGAAACCTGTCTATAAAACCGGTGGATGTTTTGGGATCTTTTAAGGTGGCCAATAAAATACTCTGGTCAAGATTGGAAGCAACGATGTGATGCAAATGTTTGTTGTGTGGCGACTGCCGTGTTATGTAATTTTTTCTTGGATAAATAGTATTGATGATTACAGACTCTTCGGCAATGTCTTCTTTTTCAGCATCAACTATATCTCCCACAGCTATGGGATTAGTGGAGGTGATATCATCTATTTTAAATTTTCCTTTTATGCGCGCATTGAAAAATTCCCCGGCTTCATTTTTTATTGAGTACCAGCTTCCGGTTGATTTATAAACGAGTGCTTTCATTGTTGCAAATTAGCCAATTAGCCAATTAGCCAATCAATCATGGAAACTTTTTAAACAAAGTATATCTCAAAAGGATTTCTATTAAAAGCAAACCCATAGCCACAAAAATAAAAGGGTAGAACTTTTCTGTAAACCGGTGATAGGATGTTACCTCTACTTTCGATTTTTCCAGATGATCTATTTCATTATAAATATTTTCAAGGCTCCGGTTATCTGTGGCGCGAAAATATTTTCCACCTGTTTCATCTGCAATGTTTTTCAATAATTTTTCGTCAATGGCCACTTTTTCATTTTGCATCACGATACCCATAGGTGTGCTTACCGGTGTGGGGGCATAGCCATCGGTGCCTACACCAATTGTATAAACTTTTATTTTAAAAGCTTTCGCAATTTCCTTTGCTGTGGATGGATCTATAAGGCCACCATTATTTACGCCATCGGTAAGTAGAATGATTATTTTACTTTTCGTTTTACTGTTTCGTAGCCTGTCCACGCTGGTAGCCAGCCCGGAACCTATGGCAGTACCATCTTCCAGCAATCCATTTCGTATTTGTTGTATCTGGGTTTTCAATACATAATGGTCGGTAGTCAACGGGCATTGAGTAAAACTTTCACCGGCAAAGATTACAATACCAATTCTGTCTGAACCCCGATCATCCACAAAATCCGCGGCAACCTTTTTAGCAGCTTCCATCCTGTTGGGAGAAAAATCCTGTGCCGTCATACTTCCGCTTACATCAATGCACAGAACAATATCAATGCCTTCGCCCTCCGTTTGTTGCTCATCAAATTTTGTTTGTGGCCTTGCCATTGCGATTATAATACAACTTAAAGCAAGAAGCCTGAATACAAAAGGAAATTGCTGGAAAACATTTCTGAGCGAGCGGGAATCTTCCAAACCCTTCGTGGAAGAAAGATTTATGGCTGCCACTTGTTTTTTCCCTTTACTGAATTTCCAAAAGATCAGTACCGGAATAATAGCAAAAAGAATAAAAAAAAGAGGCTGCCCAAAACTGATATCGTTAAAATAATCAAAGATCACTTTCCGGTTTTTTATTTACAAAATTATTGATAGCGGTTATTATTTCTTTTGTTTGAGAAAAACATTTTTCATTTTCATAAGCCGGTGGAATGTATTGTGCAAACTTTACCGCATTGCCCATTCGAAGGCAATTTGCAAATTCAGTGACTAACTGTTTGGGTAAATCATAATCACTTAGCTCTATCAATATTTCATCAGAAGTAAGATGCAGTTTATTGATGTTTGTATTTCTTGATAAATAGCGTTTGAAAATTTCTGTGAGGCGCGAATGAAATTTTTTCTCTTTGTGCATTTCTATCAACTGTTCTTTTTCAAGAGCGGATAAAGATTGCAGCGCTTCC
>DATCWN010000553.1:0-6732 GCA_036566285.1 Hanamia sp. | reverse complement strand
TCTTAATTTTTTATCTTCTGACCACTTGTATTTATTATGGGAAAAATCCAGATTAAAGTTCAGCCAAAAGTTTATGACGCAATTATTGTAGGCTCCGGCGCCGGCGGCGGAATGGCCACTTATGTATTGGCCAATGCCGGTTTAAAAGTTTGTTTGATAGAAGCAGGCCCAATGTATGACCCTGCGGTAGATTCCAACCAGATGAAAAATCCGTGGGATTCTCCGAGGCGTGGCGCCAGCACAAAGTATCGTCCCTTTGGCGATTTCGATGGCTGTTATTGGGGTTGGGAAATTGACGGTGAGCCTTACACGCAATCGCCGGGAACTAAATGGGAATGGTGGCGCGCGCGCATGTTAGGTGGCCGCACCAATCACTGGGGTAGAATTTCTCTTCGCTTTGGCCCCAAAGATTTTAAGCATAAAAGTATAGATGGCCTCGGCGACGACTGGCCTATCAGTTACGATGATGTAAAACCTTATTATGATAAAATAGACCAGTTGCTTGGCGTATTTGGCACCAATGAAGGATTGGTGGACGATCCGGATGGAATTTTTCTGCCGCCTCCGAAGCCTCGCCTGCACGAACTGTTTATAAAAAAAGCGGCAACCAATATTGGCATTCCTGTAATCCCTTCGCGGCTTTCTATTCTTACGAAAGCCATTAATAAAGAGCGCGGTCAGTGCTTTTATTGCAAGCAATGCGGACGGAGTTGTAAAATATATGCTGATTTTTCTTCGTCTTCCTGCCTCGTGATTCCGGCATTAAAGACGGGGAATGTGGACCTCGTTACCGATTCTATGGTTCGTGAAGTGCTAACTGACAGGGAAGGGCTTGCTACCGGCGTTTCTTATATCAATAAAACAGAACAACAGGAATACCAGGTGAAAGGAAGAACCGTGATACTTGCGGCCAGCGCCTGTGAATCGGCAAGGTTATTATTAAATTCAAAGTCGCCCCGTCATCCTAATGGGTTGGCCAATTCAAGCGACGTAGTAGGTAAATATTTACATGACTCTACCGGCGCGGATATGGGCGGCATCATCCCTGAATTATTTGACCGTAAAAGATATAACGAAGATGGCGTAGGTGGCATGCATGTTTACACTCCGTGGTGGCTCGATAATAAGAAGCTTGATTTTCCACGCGGCTATCATATTGAGTACGGTGGTGGTTTTGGTATGCCTTTATATGGTTTTAACTGGGGCATAGAAAAATTAAACGGGACGTATAAAATTAAAGGAAAACAAAAAGAAGCCGGTGGTTACGGCGCTTCGCTTAAAGAAGATTATCGTTATTTCTTCGGTGCGCATGTAGGCATGGCCGGCCGTGGTGAAGCGGTTGCAAGCAGAGATAGCTATTGCGAAATAGATCCTGCTGTCGTTGATAAATATGGTATTCCTGTTTTACGGTTTCATACCAAATATCAGGATTATGAAATCAAGCAGGCAAAGCACATGAAAGAAACCTTTGCCGAAATATTACATTCTATGGGCGCCGTAATTACCTGGGGCGGCGACGATGGCCCTGAAAATGATTACGGGTTACACGCTCCCGGAAATATTATACATGAAGCAGGCACGGTGCGTATGGGAAACGACCCCAAACATTCGGCTTTGAACAAATGGGCGCAGGCGCATGATTGTAAAAATCTGTTCAATGTGGATGGCGGTATGTTTGTATCGCAGGGCGACAAAAATATTACATGGACCATTCTTGCCCTGGCTATGCGCACCTCGGAATATATTGTGGACCAGTTGAAGAAGAATAACATTTAGGAATTAAGAATTAAGAATTAGAAATGAAAAGCCAATATCATTTCAAAACTTATAGCTCATAGCTAACAGCTAAAAAATAAAAAATCATGGACAGAAGAAAATCCTTAAAAGTATTAGCGCTGGGATCCCTTTCGACAGCATTGGTATTGGATGCCTGTAAAGAGCCAGACCAAAAAAAGGTAGTAAAAACCGCGGTTAAAACCGATGCAGAAAATCGCGGCTTCAAGCGAATGAAAGAAGAGGAGGAACATTATAAAGAGGTTGTTTCCACTACCTTTTTTACGCCTGAAGAAATGGCAACCATCACCGTCCTGGGCGACATTATTATTCCAAAAGATGAAGTAAGCGGAAGCGCTTCTGATGCCAAAGTGCCGGACTTTATTGAGTTTATTGTAAAAGACAAACCGGAGCACCAGACACCTATGCGCGGAGGATTGCGCTGGTTGGATATTGAATGTTTTAAACGATACAATAATTCCTTTGTGGAATGCAATAAACAGCAGCAAATAGAAATGGTGGATGCCATTGCGTATCCTAAAAAGGCGAAGCCTGAAATGAAACAGGGCGTTGCTTTTTTTAACCTGATGCGCAACCTGACCGCCACCGGTTTTTACACGACCGAGATAGGAGTGAAAGATGTGGGCTACATGGGTAATACCCCCAACCAATGGAACGGCGTACCTGCGGATGTTTTAAAACAATACAACCTTGCCTATACAGAAAAGGAATTGAAAGAATGTATCAGTTTTTCTTCATAAAAGTTTCTGTTATTTATTAAAAGACAAATCTTTTTCTTCTATTAATACGCCTCAGTATTTCACCTCTTAACCACTTATTTTTCATGAAAAAAGTAGTATTCTTTATTTCCGCTTGCCTTCTCTTTATGAATTACGCCGCCGATGCACAAACACAAAAAATGAAACACGAAGACACCGAATTTTATTCTCCGGTGCCAGCGGTAGTTACTCCCGGTAAAGCCTATGGCGATGCGCCTTCTGATGCCATCATTTTATTTAACGGAAATAATATAAGCCAATGGGTTTTAGCAGACGATACTACAAAAGTGGCTGACTGGACTGTAAAAAATAACATCCTTACCGTCAATAAAAAATCAGGTAACATACAAACGAAACAATCTTTCCTGGATTATCAATTGCACATTGAATGGCGGATTCCAAAAGACATTGATGGGGAAGGACAGGGCCGTGGAAACAGCGGTTTATTTCTTGCCTCGTTGGGCAAGGGCGATGCAGGATACGAATTGCAAATAATGGATTCTTACAACAATCCGACTTATGTAAACGGGCAGGCGGGCAGTATTTACAAGCAATATGCTCCTTTGGTAAATGCTAATTTTCCTCCCGGAACCTGGCAGACTTATGATGTAAGCTGGACTGCGCCAAGATTTAATGAAGACGGCTTACTGAAAAGCCCCGCACGTGTAACTGTATTTTTCAATGGCGTTTTAATTCAGAATAATGTGGAACTCAAAGGGCCTACCCGTTATGTAGGTTTGCCTTCTTACGAAAAAGCACATGGCCCCGCGCCCATAAAACTACAGGCGCATGGAGATAAAAGCAAGCCCATTAGCTTCAGGAATATTTGGGTGAGGGCATTGTAAAAAATACTGGTGGCTCCTGGCTTTTGGAAAGTTGTTCAGCTCACTGCGTTGAACTTTCCAAAAGTTTTAAGCCACTCTAAAGCCTTTGTGATATGTTCTAACTTCATTGCGGAGTGTGCTAAGGTCATTACGGCGTGTTCCAACACCATTACGACGTGTTCCAACCCCATTACGGCGTGTGCTAAGGTCATTACGTCATACGCTGAGCCCATTACGGACGCGGCGAAGCTCATTACGACCCCGTCGAACCCCATTACGATAGAATCACACCTCATTTCGATAGAATCACATCCCATTACGATAGAATCACACCCCATTACGACGTGTGCTGAGGTCATAACGTCATACGCTGAGCCCATTACGGACGCATCGAAGCTCATTTCGGACGCATCGAACCCCATTACAATATAATCACACCCCATTGGGATACCATCAAACTTTATTGGGATACCATCAAAACCCATTAGGATACAATCCAGGTTTGAAATGAAAAAGAGAAAAAGGATTCAGATAAAAGAGTTCAAAATAAATGAGTATTTGAAAAAATAAGTTAATAAATTTACTAGGTCAAAATCCTCCTTTGTCAAAAGCCATCGCTGGAAAGCCTCAATACTTTATTCCAAAAATTTATCACCAAAAAATTTTCTTATGAACCAGATTAAAATGTTTCTACAGACAATAGGTGTTTTTTTTGTGTGTATTTTTTCCGCAAACGCTCAGAAAATAGAAGGAAAGGTTTCAGACGTAAATGGCAATCCTATTGAAAGCGTCTCCGTGGTGGTCAGGTCTTCCAACGCCGGAACCACAACGAATGCTTCCGGCATGTTTTCGATTACAGCAAAAGCCGGCGATGTACTTATTTTTACTTCATCCGGCTATGCCCTCCAGCAGGTAACCATTAAAGACAACACTTTCCTCTCCATAGTAATGAGCACAACAATTACCCAGCTCAACCAGATTGTTTTATTGGGAAGCAGAGGTGGTGGAAGGGTAAAATTAGAATCGCCCGTGCCGGTGGATGTTATTAATTTAGCAAACATCAACCTTGCCACCGCAAAGCCAGACCTTACCTCGATGCTTAATTATGCAGCGCCCTCTTTTAATTTTAATAAACAAAGCGGAAGTGATGGCGCCGACCAGATAGACCTTGCCACCCTTCGCGGCTTAGGCCCCGACCAGACATTGGTTTTGGTGAATGGCAAACGAAGGCATCAAACTGCCTTCGTAGCTATTTTTGGAACCAGGGGCCGTGGTAATTCAGGTACCGATTTAAACGCCATACCCGAAGCCTCCATTGATAGAGTCGAAATTTTAAGAGATGGTGCATCCGCGCAATACGGTTCCGATGCCATCGCCGGAGTTATTAATTTAATCTTAAAAAAACAAACTCCCGATTGGCAAATTAATATTGGCGGCTCTGGTTATTATGATAAAAAATTCAATCCTCATTTTGCAGAAGACTTACATTCTCAATACATATTTGGTGATGGTTTGGATGGTAAAGCCTTTAATGCAAACATCAATAAAGGTTTTGCCTTGGGCAAATCGAAAACAGGATTTATAAATCTGACCGCTGATTTTTTTACACAGGAAAAAACTTTCAGGCAGGTACTCAATACCAATTTGGCCGATAAAAATGCATTGCCTATTAATGCAGGCCGCCGGGCAGTTGGTGATGCCTCCGTTAACAGCGGCGGCGCTATGCTGAATATGGAATTGCCGTTGGCAGGAACCCAAACAACGTTTTATTCTTTTGGCGGATACAATTACAAATCATCAGACGCTTACGCATACACACGCACTTTTCATGGATACAATGAACTTGCCTCAGCAAGGCCGGAAAGGTTCCCTACAGACGCAGACAACAATTTGATATTTGACCCCACCTATATGATAAGCGTTCCTACTCCCGGAGACTTACCCGACACGGTTTTTAATCCACACATACAAACACATATCAGTGATGCGTCTTTCTCAGCAGGGTTTCGTGGTGCTTTCAAAAATGGAGCAAACTGGGATGCAAGCAATACCATCGGTAGAAATGACTTTCATTTTTTTGGTGATAAAACATACAATGCTTCCCTAGGTGGAGCCGGCATTCATCAAAATCATTTCGATGATGGAGGATTTAATTTTTTACAAAATACCACCAACCTGGATTTCAATAAAAACTACCCATCTGTGGCCAGTGGTTTAATCTTGTCGGCTGGTGGCGAATTCCGTTTTGAGCAATATAAAATTTATGCTGGTGAAAAAGCCTCTTATTTTAATTACGACCTTCCGCCCGGGTTGGGAAAAGCATCCGGTTCGCAGGGTTTTCCGGGTTTTCAACCTGTAGATGTAATCAATGCGAAGAGGTACGTGGAAGGCGCTTATGTGCAGGCAGATCTGGATGTTACTGATAAATGGCTTACCACAGGTGCGATCCGGGCAGAGCATTATAGTGATTTCGGCTTTATAAGTACTTATAAATTTGCTACCCGCTATAAGGTTTCTCCTGAAGTAAACATCAGAGGTTCTGTAAGCACCGGTTTCAGGGCTCCATCATTGCAGCAAATAAACTACAGCAATACCTTTACCAATTTCCAGGGCGGAGTGTCTTTCGATGTAAAACTGGCTCCTAATTATAGTCCTATTACCAAAGCCGCTGGAATACCGGAATTAAAACAAGAAAAGTCAGTGAATGCAAGCCTCGGCTTTACAGTAAAGCCTTCTAACGAATTCACTATCACTGTAGATGGCTACCTCGTAAAAATAAAAGACAGGGTGGTGCTTTCAGGACAATTTGATAATACCAATGTAGCCTTACAGCCTATCCTGGATGAGCTAAATGTAGCCCAGGCACAATTCTTTGCCAACGCTGTAAATACTACCAACACAGGGATTGATGTTATTTTGAATTACGCAAAAGTGTGGAATACTTCCAACCTGAATGTATTATTGGCGGCAAATTTTCAGCACATGGAAATTGATAAGATAAATGTGCCTGCCGCATTAAACGGGTCCTTTGCTGAGCAGCAGTCGTTCTTTAGTGAAAGAGAACAAAAATTTGTACTTGCTTCCGCTCCTCCTGAAAAGGTGGGTTTAACCGTTGATTACGGTTTTGCAAAAAACGTAAAGGTCGGCACGCACCTTACCTATTTTGGAAAAATAACTTTGTTTGGATATGGCTGGGATAACACCTATCCGCCGCAGGTAATCTTAGATGATGGCTCAACAGTACCGGAACAATTTAATTATAATGGGAAAGTGGTTACGGATTTATATGCATCTTATAGAGTATCTAAAAACGCAACATTTTATATAGGAGCTGATAACTTATTTAACGTGCACCC
>DATCWN010000534.1:0-2411 GCA_036566285.1 Hanamia sp. | reverse complement strand
ATGTAAAGGGTACAGAAGCACTACTTGGGTTTACCCATTTTCCCAAAACCTGTATTTTAGAATTGGATGGTGTTGATTCCGGCGTATCAAGAAATTTTTTTGAAAAAGTGTGGAACAGGCTGGAAGAATTGGAGATACCTTTCACCTTGCATTGGGGCAAAATAAATTTTATTTTAAATCCTGCACTTGTGCAAAAAATGTACGGAGATAATGTTGCAAAATGGAAAGAATGCCGGACTCAACTTTTGAGTGAAAAATCAAAAAAAGTTTTTACCAATTCTTTTATGGTTCAGTGTGGATTAGCTGATTAATTTCCCCTCCCACATCGCGTTTTAAAATAGATTTTATTTAACTATTTTGTTTGAAAAAGAAAGCGGAAATGGTATTGTTTTTAGAATATCTTCGCACCTTATGAAAACTAAATCCTACGCAATTATTGCGCTGTTATCTTCCTGCTTATTTTTCTTTGTTGGCGGCTGTAATAGCGGACATTCAGCTACTGAAAAGATGTCTTCGGATGCTACCGGGAAAACAACTTCAGAAGCAATGAAAGTTTATGACCGGAAAACGATTGATACCGCTAAGTACAATCAAATTTTAGAAGCAATTGCCAATAATGATACTACCGGTTTATGGCCGGTGAAAGGCCCGTATCCATTGGCAGGAGCGGTTCTTCCGTTCAACAGGATTATAGCTTTCTATGGTAATTTATATTCTAAGAAGATGGGTATCCTCGGGGAGTTGCCCAAAAATGAGATGCTTGCCAAATTAAAGAAAGAAGTGGCCTCATGGCAGGCCGCGGATTCTTCGCTTCCGGTAATTCCGGCTTTGCATTATGTAGCGGTAACCGCGCAGGGCGCCCCTGGCAAAGATGGCAAACACAGAATGCGCATGCCTTTTCACCAGATAGATACTATTATGAACTGGGCCAATGAAATAGACGCCCTGGTTTTTTTAGACATACAGGTTGGCCACAGTTCAGTAAAAGATGAGGTGCCGGCTTTGGAAAAATATTTACTGTTACCACAGGTGCATCTCGGAATTGACCCTGAATTTTCTATGAAAGGCGGCCATGCTCCCGGCAAAAAGATTGGAACTTTTGATGCAGTTGATGTCAACACTGCTATTGATTATCTTGCTGCATTGGTAAAGAAAAATAATCTTCCTCCAAAGATTCTGGTGGTACATCGTTTTACACAGGGAATGCTTACCAATTATAAAGCTATTAAAAATGTTCCCGAAGTGCAGGTGGTAATTGATATGGATGGCTGGGGCAATAAAACCCTGAAACGTTCTACTTATTTAAGGTATGTTTATAAAGAACCTGTGGAATATACCGGCTTTAAATTGTTTTATAAAAACGATACCAAAACGGGTGCAGACCAGCTTTACTCTCCCCAGGAGTTGTTGAAATTTATTCCGAAACCTATTTACATTCAATACCAATAATTTTAATCACGCTCTCTTATCATGAAAAAAAAATATTTTTTTTTCGTTCTGCCAATACTTTTTTTAGTGGCATGTCATTCTAATTCAGCTACTACCGTAGAAAGCAATTTATCTAAAGGAAATACAAAAATTGATTCTTCAGTAAACGCTGAAAGTACTGTTGTTGCAGACGCAGCCACTATTCTTGCAAAAAAACAAGTGCCTGTTTTGTGTTACCATCATATCCGCGAAGCAAAGCCCGGGCAAAGCGAGACGTTTAAAAGCTATTCCGTATCGCCGGCATCTTTTGCCTCACAAATGAAAGCGCTTAAGGATAGTGGTTATGAAACTATTTTACCCGATCAGCTTTATAATTATTTAGTGCATGGCGGCTCGCTGCCTGCAAAACCTGTAATGCTCACTTTTGATGATACTGACGAAGAGCAGTTTAGCATTGGCTACCAGGAAATGAAAAAATACGGATTCAAAGGTGTATTCTTTATTATGACCATTTCGATTAACCGCCCCCGGTATATGAGCAAAGAGCAAATAAAACAATTGGCGGATGAAGGAAATGCGGTTGAATCTCATACCTGGGATCACCACATGGTAACAAAATACCAGGGCGAAGATTGGGAGAAGCAATTTGTGAAACCACGTAAAACAATAGAAGACATTACCGGCAAATCAGCCACATACTTCGCCTATCCATTTGGTCTTTGGAACCAGGCCGCCATCCCGGAATTAAAAAAAGCAGGATTTAAAATGGCATTTATTTTATCAACAAAAAGAGATTCTACTGAGCCGTTATATACCATTCGGAGAATGATCGTTCCCGGCCAATGGTCAACACCAGGAATGATGAAAGCGATGAAGCAAACGTTTAGATAATTCTTAACCGGTTTAAATCATATTTTATGTACCGTGTAGTTTTAGTTTCATTACTATTTCTTTCCGCTTGTACTTCACAAACCGGTACCACT
>DATCWN010000529.1:0-2143 GCA_036566285.1 Hanamia sp. | reverse complement strand
GAAATTGAGGCGTCTTTCCCCGGTGGACCTGGAAAATGGGCTCAGTATGTACAGAGAGCTATTAGTGCAGAAATAGATGAATTTTCTGAATCTGATTATGGCACCTGTGTAGTAAGGTTTATTGTGGACAGAAATGGTGTTGTTAGTGATGTACAAGCTACTACCATGAAAGGTTCCAAGCTCGCTGAAGTAGCCGTAAACGCAATCAGGAAGGGGCCTAAATGGATACCGGCACAGCAAAACGGACGAATGGTAAATGCTTACAGACTGCAGCCTGTTACATTGACCAACCCTGACAGATAAAGATTTTTCAAAGAATATTTTTAAGGAGATGCAAATTTGTATCTCCTTTTTTTATGGGAACTTTTCTAAAAAGAAATACATGTGGGAATAGGGAAAGATGGCTTGAGGAATACCAGTTTTCCTCATTTTCGTTCATCATTCTGCACAATTTGTAATTCATAATTGGCATACCTCTTACCTTTACATCATGCATGGAAAATTATCCGGATGGAACGATACAATCGCTGCCATAGCCACCCCGCCCGGCATTGGAGCCATAGGAGTTTTGCGTCTTAGCGGCGATCAATCTTACGATATTCTTCAAAAGCTTTTTGGTTCTAAAAGTTTAAAAGAACAACCTGCTAATACTTTGCATGTGGGTTATTTAAAAGAGGGAGAAAATATATTGGATGAAGTG
The DNA here is from genome assembly GCA_036566285.1 of Hanamia sp. Taxonomy (GTDB): domain Bacteria; phylum Bacteroidota; class Bacteroidia; order Chitinophagales; family Chitinophagaceae; genus Ginsengibacter. The sequence continues at coordinate 1,443 of DATCWN010000529.1, read as the reverse complement.
GTTCTTTCTTTATTTAAAAAACCGCATTCCTATACCGGCGAAGATGTAATAGAAATCAGTTGCCATGGCTCTCCTTACGTGCAGCAACAGGTGCTTGATGCGCTGATACGAAATGGAGCACGACTGGCAAGGGCAGGAGAGTTTACGCAAAGGGCATTTTTAAATAAAAAATTAGACCTCGCCCAGGCAGAAGCGGTCGGAGATTTAATAGAAAGTAATACCAAGGCATCACAAAATGCAGCCCTCCACAATATGCGTGGTGGCTTCTCGAAGGTGCTTCATGAGTTGCGGGAAAAATTGATACAATTTTCGGCGCTGATAGAGCTTGAGCTTGATTTTAGTGAGGAAGATGTAGAATTTGCAGACCGCCATAAATTTTCCTTACTTATTGATGAGATAGATAAAACAGTGAGCCGGTTGCTGCTGTCATTTCAATTGGGCAATGTAATTAAGAATGGGGTAAGCGTGGCGATTGTGGGGAAGCCTAATGCAGGGAAGTCAACTTTACTCAATACTTTATTGAATGAGAACCGCGCCATAGTGAGCGAGATTGCCGGCACCACACGCGATACCATTGAAGAAGTAATCAACATCAACGGAATTCTTTTCAGGCTGATAGACACGGCAGGAATCAGGGAACATTCGCAGGATATTATTGAAAACATGGGTGTGGTAAAAAGCAAGGAAAAAATAAAACAAGCCGATATGGTTTTGTACTTATTTGATGTGAATGATATGGACAGCGATGAGCTTTCAGAAATTATTGAAGAGATAAAAGAACAGAATGCCAATGTAATATCCATAGCCAATAAGGCGGACCTTTTGGACAAAAGTTTACATACACGCTTTGCTGGTCATTTGTTTATTTCGGCCAAAGAACAAACCGGCATTGAGGAATTGAAAAATACGTTGTTTGCGATGGCTGGTGGTGCAGCCCTAAATACCGAAAATACAGTAGTTACCAATGCCCGACATTATGCAGCCCTTGCCGAAGTAGCTAAAAGTCTGCATGAAATAAAGAGCGGGCTGTCTGCGCATATTTCCGGCGATTTTCTTGCTACGGACATTAACCGTTGCCTGCATTATCTAGGTGAGATTACAGGAGAAATAACAAATGAAGATCGGCTGGATTACATCTTTAGTAAATTTTGTATAGGGAAATAAATTAAGGATCGTCCTCCGGTATGTTTGGTTAATTATCAAATATTTCCATTACACGTTTTACAGTACTCTATAACCACGCCAGACAAAGCTTACCGAAAAAACGAAACTTAATCTTTAATGAAATATCTTCCTCTTTTACAAAACACGCATCTATACAACCTGATTCATTTTCAAATGATACATGATCAATATGAATGTTTTTTTTGAAACTCAAGGAGCCTTTTCCATACCATTTATAAACAGCCTCCTTAGTACTCCAGAAAAGCGTTAGCAATTTTT
>DATCWN010000266.1:0-4581 GCA_036566285.1 Hanamia sp. | reverse complement strand
AAATGACCTTCGGAGATTGAGAAATGACCTTCGGAGATTGAGAAATGACCTTCGGAGATTGAGAAATGATGTTCGGGGATTGAGAAATGACCTTCGAAGATAGAGAAATGATGTTCGGAGATTGAGAAATGACCTTCGATGATACCCTCATTGGGACCTAATAATCAAAAGAGGCCGTCCTTTTGAGACAGCCTCTTCGAAAATATAAAACTCATTAAAATAAACGATTGTAAAAACCTTATACCGGGTTACCATTGGCATCCAGCTCCACTATTTCATAGCCGAAGTTCTTTAATGCCGGCATAAACTGGTCTTTATCGCCTACCAATAAAATATTCATTTTATTGAGGTCGTAATATTTTTTTGACAAGTCCTTTATTTCGGATACGGGAATATTATTGAGGATTTTTGTTTGCTGCTCTACGAAATTGGAAGGCAAATCATACATTAAAATCCTGCTGATAAATGCCGCTTTTTGTCCACCGGTTTCATAATTTCTTGCATCGCTTTGTCCTATCGAATTTTTCATAAAAGCTACCTCATCGGTATCTGGCCCGGCCAGGTTATAACTCTTTATATCATCTAACAAAGTGGATAGTGCACTATCAGTTGCATTGGCGCGAATGCCGCTGCTGAAATAAAAAGTACCGGTATATTTATTTCCGATAAAGCGTGAATTGGCTCCATAAGTCCAGCCTTTATCTTCTCTTAGCTTTATATTTAAACGGCTGTTGAAACTTCCGCCAAGGTTATAATTAGAAAGCCCGGCTTTGTAATAATCGCCTGTGGCATCATACTTCATATCAGTAACATAGCCTACGCGGAATTCTGTTTGCGCAGCTTTGGGAATATCCACTACATAAATTTTAGTTTTTTCCACAATAGGAGAAGCGGGTGCAGATGGAAGTGTAATGTTTTTTTTAGGTAATTGAGTTAAGAAGGTAAGCTTAGGCAAAATTTCATTTTCTTTTACACTTCCTACCACCACCACCTGCGCATCATGGGATGAGATGAACTGGTCGTAATAATTTTGGATGTCGCTTAAAGCTATATTTTCTACTGTCTCTTCAGTGCCTCTGTCAGCAATTCCAAATACGCTGTTGCTGCCGTAATTTATTTTATCAAAAACTACATTGGCCACCGCGGAGGCCTGGCTTTTTGCATTTTTTATACTTTCAATGGTTTGTCTTTTTAAACGGTTAAATGTTTCTTCCGTAAATTTTGGACGCAACATTTTTTCATTTAAAATATTCAGTGTTTTAGACAAGTTTTTAGATAACGATTGTACTGAAAAAACAATGGCATCGGTAGTGTTGTAAACATTAACAGAACTGCCCAATCTTTCCAATGCAAGGTTAATGTCTTCACTGCTTCTGTCTTTAGTATCCTCATTCATCATGGATGAGAAAAGGCTTGCCAATCCTGCCTTTGAAAGATTATTTTGTTCCAGGATGGTACCGCCTTTTAAATAAATATTAAGCGTTACCACTGGAATTTCATTATTCTCCACACCAATCACTTTAATATTATTATTTAAAGTTTTTTTCCAAAAGTCAGGAACCTTCACCACAGGATTTGGCCCGGAAGGGGGCATCACTTTTCTGTCGAAATTATCTTTCGGTTTGTTATATTTCAAACCATCGTATCCATAATCCGGACGCACATAATGCGAGGTATCTACAATAAAATTATCTGCAGCAGCAATCAAATCTTCTTTGCCTTTAGGCAACACACTAAGCACTACTGAGGGCTTATCTTTTATGTATTTATTGTAAACCCTTATTACATCTGCCTTAGTTACTTTATTGTACATGCGGAGCAATTTGCCTATCATATCCGGGTTGCCGGTGAAGGTTTCAAACGCTGCCAACTGCGAAGCTTTGCCTGCCACACTTGCCAGGCGATTGATAGTAAGACTTTCAAAGCCGTTCTTAAACTTTTCAATATCATTATCCGTTACGCCTTTCTTTTCAAAATCTTTTAGAGATTCATTTACCAATTTTTCCATGTCGGCAAGATTGCTTCCGGGCAATGGAATTACGGTAAAGTTGAACGTGCCTGCTAATTCATCAAGATTGCTGAAAGCATTTGCCTGCAATGCTTTTTGAGGCTTTACCAAATTTTGATAAAGAAAAGAAGTACGTCCCTGGCCTAAAACCTGGGCAAGGCACGCGAGTGGCGCCATGTCTGCATGATAGTCCGGCACAGTAGGATACGTGATTTGCAACAACGGAAGTTTTGCATAATTGTCTGTATAGCTTGTGTATGTTTTTTTAGTAAGCGTCACGGGTGGAAGTTGCACCGGTTTTACTTCCGGCCCGCGGGGGATAGAGCCAAAATACTTTTCTACTTTTTTAATAACATCCTTTGTATTTACATCTCCGCCAATGGTGAGGGTGGCGTTATTGGGCCCGTACCAACGCAGGAAAAAGTTTTTCAGATCGTTTAGATTCCCTCTGTTCAAATCTTCAATGTAGCCTATGGTAAGCCATGAATAAGGATGGCCGTAAGGATACAGGGCTTTTGCCGTTACTTCGCGGGCAAGGCCATAAGGCCTGTTATCATAGTTCTGGCCTCTTTCATTTTTTACAGTGGATCTTTGAATTTCAAATTTGAACTGTGTAACTGCATCCAGTAAGAAACCCATTCTGTCACTTTCCAGCCAAAGCATTTTTTCCCATTGATTGCTTGGAACGGTTTCGTAATAATTGGTACGATCCGTATTGGTGCTTCCATTAAGCGTGCCACCTGATTCTGTAATAATTTTAAAATGTTCTTTGTCGGCCACATGGTCGCTTCCCTGGAACATCATGTGCTCAAAGAAATGCGCGAACCCGCTTTTGCCGATTTCTTCGCGGGCGCTGCCTACATGATAAGTAACATCAATGTGCACCACAGGATCGCTGTGGTCTTCGGCCACAATTACTGTAAGACCATTAGGCAAAACATATTTTTCAAAAGGGATTACAATTTCATTCCCTTTCTTCACTACTTTTTGTATTAGTTTGGCTTGTGAAAAAACCAATGCGGGAATAGAAAATGGAATCATTAATGATAATAAAACTTTCTTCATCGCTTTTTTTTTAGTTCACAATATAAGTTCTATGTGTACAATAGAATGGATAATTATGATGAGAGGTTCCCTTATGTTTTGATAAAGATCATTTCGCGTTTAATACATTCCTTTTTTAATTAAGGATAAAAAGATTTTACTTTAAATAAAGGTATTCCATTACCGGAGTTTGTTTTTAAAATGCCGCCCGTAGAATGAACGAATACTGCATTTTTCCGTGCTGCGCAAATAATTAACCAACTTATAAAGCAGGGATGGTTTAAATTTGCAAATCAATTTTTAAGATGGAAACGAAAGAAGAGATACTGAAAGAAGTAGTGATAAAATTTGCCGGCGATAGTGGTGATGGCATGCAGCTCACGGGAACTCAATTTACCAATAACACTGCCTTAATGGGTATTGACCTGGCAACTTTCCCTGATTTTCCTGCGGAAATAAGAGCGCCACAAGGCACTATTCCTGGGGTTAGTGGATTTCAATTAAGATTTTCAAGTGATAGAATATTTACTCCCGGCGACATGTGCGATGTACTGGTAGCCATGAATGCAGCCGCATTGAAAACCAATTTGAAGGCATTAAAAAAGAATGGGAAAATAATAGTAAATGTGGAGGGCTTTGATGCCAAGAATTTGCGATTGGCCAATTATCCCGATGGAGTAAATCCTTTGGAAAACGATAGCCTTGAGGGTTACGAGGTAATTAAAATAGATGTTACTAAAATAACCCGTGAAGCATTGAAAGATTTTGCTATGGGCACCAAAGAAAAAGACCGGGCGAAAAATATGTTTGTGCTTGGTTTCTTATATTGGATGTACAACCGGAGTATGGATAATACCATTCGCTTTTTGAAAGAAAAGTTTTCAGGTAAACCGGAGATCCTGGAAAGCAATCTTAAAGTACTGCAGGCAGGTTATAATTATGGAGACACTACCGAAACTTTTACTACACGATATTCAGTAAAAAAAGCAAGAATGCAGCCGGGGAATTACCGGAGTATCATGGGAAACCAGGCAGTAGCTTATGGCCTCATAGCTGCTTCGCAAAAAAGCGGGTTGCAATTATTTTTAGGTTCTTATCCCATTACACCGGCAAGTGATATTTTGCATGAGCTCAGCAGGCATAAAAATTTTGGTGTAAAAACATTCCAGGCAGAGGATGAAATTGCCGCTATCAGTTCCGTAATCGGCGCCGCTTATGGTGGAAGCCTTGGCGTAACCACTACCAGCGGCCCTGGAATGGCTTTGAAAACAGAGGCAATGGGGCTGGCAGTAATGCTTGAAATCCCTCTGGTGGTTTGTGATATTCAAAGAGGTGGTCCATCTACAGGGTTGCCAACCAAAACGGAACAAAGTGATTTGCTACAAGCATATTATGGAAGAAATGGCGAAAGCCCGATGCCGGTTATTTCCGCATCCACACCAAGTGACTGTTTCAATGCGGTTTTTGAATCGGTAAGAATTGCTGTACAACACATGACGCCGGTAATTTTCTTAAGTGATGGATACATT
>DATCWN010000502.1:0-22640 GCA_036566285.1 Hanamia sp. | reverse complement strand
CTCTCCGCCTGCGGAGAGGGGTTGGGGGTGAGGTTTGTGAGGTTTACCCAATCAGTCAGATTACTCAACGGTCCCTCACCATCTTTCCCCGGGCCGTATTTTTCAACATGTGGCAATTCCAAAGGCAATTCTTTTTCATCCAAAGGAATGGCAATTCCATCGCTCCAGATAATGGGAAATGGCTCGCCCCAATAGCGCTGACGGCTGAATCCGGCGTCGCGCATTCTGTAATTTATTTTTCGTTTTCCAATACCCAGTTCTTCTATTTTGTTGATGGCAACACCAATTGCATCTTTCATTAATAAGCCATCTAAAAAACCTGAATTTTCGAGTATAGCCTCTTTCGTAGGATTGGCTTCATTACCATTAAAATGATTGCCGATAATGTTTGTAATCGGGATATTAAAATGTTTCGCAAAAGCAAAATCCCTTTGGTCGCCACAGGGAACAGCCATGATGGCGCCGGTGCCATAGCCCGACAGCACATACTCTGCAATCCAGATGGGTATTTGTTTTCCGTTAAAAGGATTGATGGCATAAGCGCCGGTAAAGCAACCAGTAATTTGTTTTACTTCCGATTGCCGCTCTCTGTCGCTGCGGCTTTTTACATAAGTTAGATATTCGTCTATGTATGACCGTTGTTCTGCGGTAGTTATTTGATTTACCAGTTCATGTTCTGGCGCTAACACTAAAAAATCTACACCGAAAATGGTGTCGGGGCGGGTGGTGTAAACGTCAATGGTCAATGGCGAATGGTCAATGGTGAATTGCATCTCAGCCCCTTCGCTTTTCCCAATCCAGTTTTTCTGCATTTCTTTCATGGCATCGCTGAAATTAATTTTTTCCAGGCCTTGCAGTAACCTGTCGGCATATTCTGTAATGCGCAAATACCATTGCCGCATTTTCTTTTTCTCTACAGGATGGCCGCCTCGCTCACTCACGCCATTTACCACTTCATCATTCGCAAGTACCGTTCCCAATGCTTCGCACCAGTTTACTTCGCCATAAGATGAAAAGGCTAAACGAAAATGCATCAATATTTCCTGCCGTTTTTTTTCATTAAAGCTTTTCCATTCATCCGCAGAAAAATCGTCTATGCCTTGCCGTGAGTATCCTTCTGAACCGGAGGTTTTAAAATTTTTTATCAGTGTTTCAATAGGTTCAGCCTTGTCATTTTTATGGTTGTACCAGCTTTTAAATAATTGTAAAAAGATCCATTGCGTCCAGCGATAATATTCAGCATCGCTGGTTTTTATTTCACGGCTCCAATCGTAACAGAAACCAATTTTATCTAACTGGCTCTTAAAAGTGGCAATATTTTTTTCGGTGGTAGTTGCGGGATGCTGGCCGGTTTCTATAGCATATTGTTCGGCAGGTAAACCAAAACTGTCAAAGCCCATTGGGTGTAAAACATTAAAACCTTTCAATCTTTTATAACGCGCATAAATATCACTGGCGATGTAACCTAACGGATGACCTACGTGCAAACCCGCGCCACTCGGGTACGGAAACATATCAAGTACATAATACTTTGGCTTTTCTGAAGTATTATGTACGGTATAAATTCCCGATTCTTTCCAGGCTTGCTGCCATCTTTTTTCTATTTCCCTGTAATTGTATTCCATTTTTTCTATTGAAGTATCCTTGTAATTCTTTTTAAATTGTATCCATTAATTATTGAAACCTGTTGACCGCAAAATATTAAAACCCAGTGGTCATTTATTATTCTTTTGTGAAAGAAATGTTATTGATTTTATCTTATCTATTACTAATGCCTTATGTAAATTACATTAGCAATGATTGGCAAAGGCGCAAAAATACTAAACCTGTACAAAAACAATTATTTTTGCCCAACCCCTTGTAAACTGTTTTACGTAAACTTATTTTTTTATCATGGCTCAATTCGGAAAAGCATCTACCAAACGCGGTAAACCTTCTTATGTTTATGCTATCATTGGTGTCTCTTTGGTTTTATTTCTTTTTGGCGTGGTGGGCTGGGTGTTTTTAAATATTAAAAAAACGGGAGATTATTTTAAAGAAAATATTCAATTGCATGCCTACATTTATCGCACCGCGAATCCGAAACAAATTGATTCACTGACGAATTATATTAAATCACTGCCTTATGCTGTGAACGTGGAATACATTACTAAAGAAAAAGCAATAGAAAAATATAACCAGGAAAACGACACGCTCTGGAAGACACTGGCCATCAGTAATCCATTGCCGGAAAGCATAGATTTCTATGTAAAAGCAAATTATGTTGATAAAGACAGCCTGGCTAACTTAGAGAATAATTTACTCACAGAATTTCCTACAACTGTTTCTGAATTTCAAACGCCAAAAGCAACGGTTGCAGGCGTAAGCCAATTTGTGAAAACCTCTACCCTCGTGCTTTTGGTGGTAGCCGTTATATTATCTCTGTTGGTTATTGTTTCTATTGATAATACCATACGGCTTGCCATGTACAGCAATCGTTTTATAATAAAAACCATGCAAATGGTGGGCGCTACCCGTGGGTTTATTACGCGGCCGCTGGATGGCCGCGCTATTGTAAACGGAATTATTGCCTCGGCGATTGCGATTGCTTTGATGATAGGTTTTATTACTCTTTCCGAAAAGTTTATTCCTTATTTAAGACTGCTGCATGATACCACTAATTTACTTTTGATCTTTGCCGGCATCACTGTTCTTGGCATATTTATTACGCTTTTTAGTACTCACCGCTCTGCATTAAAATATTTAAAAATGAAGTTGGACGATTTGTATTAATTTAAATAGTTTCATTTATTTCTTAACATTGCATCCTCAAATAATTATATGAACACAAATAAAACAACCACTCCCGCTCATTCTAAAAATGCAGCATTAAAACAAAATGTGGAAGAAAACAAATTGTTCACTAAGGATAATTACAAATGGATGTTGATAGGCCTTGTGATAATGGCCATTGGATTTTTTTTAATGGCAGGTGGCAAAAGCGCTGATCCCAATGTTTTTAATGATAATGAGATCTATGGTTTTAGAAGAATTACTTTAGCACCCATCCTGATAGTTGGGGGGCTGGTGATTGAAATTTACGCCATCATGAAAAAACAAAAATAAGTGTCTCCATTGTGCTGACAGGAAAGAAACGAACTCTCCATTTATTAAAAAATAGTTTGTAATCTCAGACGAAAAAATTAATCCATTTATCAACTCCCGAAAATTTTCTCTTCTCAAGCTTACCTTAATAACGCAGCCGGAATGCGCCCAAATAATTTTTATAAATGACCCTTGTTGAAGCTATTATTATTGCTGTTGTAGAAGGCCTTACAGAATTTATTCCTATTTCTTCCACAGGGCACATGATTATTACCGGCAAATTACTTTCGGTGCCTGACGATGGATTTACAAAGTTGTTTGCCATAGCCATTCAATTGGGTGCTATCCTTGCAGTGGTAGTTTTGTACTGGAAAAAATTCTTCGATTTATCCAACTGGCAATTTTATTTGAAACTAATTGTGGGCGTAATACCGGCAATAATTCTCGGATTATTATTTTCAGATAAAATAGATGAATTGCTGGAAAGTACTACCACAGTCGCCATTGCCTTATTGCTTGGTGGCATCATTTTGATTTTTATAGATAAATTTTTTAACCGCCCACGGATACGATCAGAAAGACAGGTTTCTTATTCAACTTCCTTTATCATAGGAATTTGGCAATGCCTTGCCATGGTGCCGGGAGTAAGTCGCAGCGCTGCTTCTATCATTGGCGGCATGCAGCAAAAATTGACAAGGAGCGCTGCAGCTGAGTTTTCTTTTTTTCTTGCAGTTCCCACCATGCTGGCGGCTACCGGTTATAAATTATTAAAATTCTACCAGGGAAACGGTGGCTTTACCGGCGAAGAAATAAAACTATTAATCGTAGGAAATATAGTAGCTTTTATAGTGGCGCTACTTGCCATCAAATTCTTTATTGAATTTTTAAAGAGGCATGGCTTCAGAATGTGGGGTATTTACAGAGTAGTGTTAGGTATTATCTTATTAATAATGATTTACACCGGGCATTTAAATCCATAGTTTTTTTACCCACTTATTAAATGAGTAAGTAACCCATCTCTAAGTTTGGGTTCAAACCAGGTACTCTTTGGAGGCATCACATTGTTACTGTCTGCAATGTCGAACAACTGTTCAATACTTACGGGATAAATGCTGAAAGCAATTGCCATTTCTCCGCTGTCCACTCTTTTTTCCAGTTCACTTAAACCTCTTATTCCACCTATAAAATCTATCCGTGTATCGGTACGCTGGTCTTTAATTCCCAACACCGGCTCCAATAAATTATTTTGTAAAACAGAAACATCAAGTACTCCGACAGGATCTGTTGAAAAAGTACCATCTAATGCCGTAAGCCGGTACCATTGGCCCTCCAGGTACATTCCAAAATTATGTGGCGCATCAGGCGCGTAGGCTTTTGACACTTTATCTAATGAAAAACTCTTATTTAGTTTATCTAAAAATTCGGGACGTGAAAGTCCATTGAGATCTTTTATTACCCTGTTGTAATCCATTATTTTCAACTGGCTTGCGGGAAATAAAGTGGATAAAAAATGCCCGGCTTCTTCATTATCAGACAACTGATATTTCACTTTAGCCGCAGATGCCACACGATGATGGCCGTCTGCAATGTAAGTGCAATCAACTTCTGTTTTAAAAATTTCTGTAATTCTGTCAATCAGTTTTTCATCGCTGATAACCCAAACAGTATGCTGAATAGCATCGTCTGCGGTAAAATTATAAACGGGGCTTTTTTCGGTTTTCCACTTTTCAATTATCTCATTTATTTCATCCACATCTTTGAAAGCCAAAAAAACATTTCCGGTTTGTGCACCGGTAGTTTTTATATGATTAATGCGGTCCAATTCTTTTTCAGGCCTTGTGAACTCATGTTTTTTTACGAGACCTTTTTCATAATCCTCAACAGAACTGCAACAAACCAGACCAGTTTGGGTTCTTCCATTCATCGTTAACTGATAAATATAATAGCAAGGTTTACTCTCACTGAAAAGCACTGGCCGGCTTAAAAAAGCGTCCAGGTTTTCCTTGGCTTTTTGATATACTTGCTCGCTATGAATATCTGTATTGGCAGGAAGGTCAATTTCACTCTTGGTAATATGCAAAAAAGAATACGGGTTGCCTTCGGCCTCCACCTTGGCTTCCTTGCTGTTTAATACATCATAAGGCCGTGAGGCCACTTGTTTGGCAAATTGCGGTTCAGGTCTTAATGCTTTAAATGGAGAAATAGAAATCATGAATAATCAATTTTTTGGCCTGAAAAGGCAGTAAACTTTTTGTAAGGGTTGCAAATATAATGAATCAGGAAGAATTTAATTTTTTTGGTGCACTCACCAACCAGGGCAGTACGCTGTGGGTGGTGATTATTTTCATTGATTCTTGCAAAATAGCAAAACATTTTAGCACGCTCTGTGGGTAAATAAATATATTTGGCGGCCATCAAATTTAGAATCACTGGGTAAAAGAAAATTTAAAACTTCAAATGAAAAGTATCAAAACCATACTGTTTAAAATATTGAGTCTTCAATCTTATTTAAGATTGTTACACAAAAGTTTTCACTTTCTCTATTCAATAAATTTTTTGAAAAATGATCCTATTTATAAATACCATTATTTCGATAAAAAAATTATCAGGAAAGGAGATTATATAATAGACCTGGGGGCTAACCTGGGATACTATACTATTTTATTTGCAAAATGGACAGGCAAAACCGGGAAAGTATATGCGGTAGAGCCCGTTTCTTATTTTGCGGATACCATAAAGTGGGCATCAAAAAAGTATGAGAACATTGAACTATATCCCTACGCATTGGGAAATGAGGAGAAGGAAGTAACAATGGGAACTCCTGACAAGTTTGGTTATTTAAGAACCGGGTTGCTTCATGTAATTGACCAGGATGACAATGATTCTCCTCATGAATTTGCTTTTAAAGCACAAATGAAAAAAGGAAGTGTTTTATTTAAAAATATATCCCGCCTCGATTTTATCAAATGCGATATTGAAGGATATGAGGAATTTGTGTTACCGGAAATGGCTGAAGTACTGATGAAATTTAAACCAATAATACAACTGGAAACCTGGGGAAAACACAAGGCAAACGTAGAAAGATTTCTTGTGGAAATGGGTTATGAAATCTATAACCTGGAGGACAATGTAATAAAGCCTTTGGATGAGATTAGAAATAATGAACCCGGCGATTTAATTTTTATTAATAAAAATAATAAGTCGGCTGCTGAAAGAATAAAGAATATTTAATCGGATCTATCCGGTTAGTGTGGACTCCAATTGGAATTGCACACCGGTATCTACACCGGTCACAAATAATAAAAGATACTCTTTCTATATTCCTTTCTCAAACTCTGCCATCTTTCCCACCAAATATTCCACGCTGCTCAATGGCAAAGCGTTGTACAGGGAAGCGCGGAAGCCGCCTACCGTGCGATGGCCTTTTATTCCATAGATATTATTTTTCTGAGTGAAATCAAGAAAGCTTTTCTCCATCTCTTTATCTTTCATTACAAAGCAAACGTTCATTTTACTGCGGTCTTCTTTTTTCACTACCGTTGGGAAAAAAATGGAACTGTTATCTATGGCATTGTAAAGGAGCGCCGCTTTTTCATTATTCCGTTTTTCTATGGCTTCCACGCCACCGTTTTCTTTTAGCCAGCGGAGTGTAAGCATGCTTACGTAGATAGCAAAAACGGGCGGTGTGTTCAACATGCTCTTTGCATTGATGTGATTCCTGTAATCCATTATTGCCGGTATCGGGCGCTTTATTTTTCCTAGAATATTTTTGTTGACCACAACGAGATTGGTTCCGGCAGCACCCATATTTTTTTGAGCGCCTGCATAAATGAGATCGAATGAATTAAAGTCAAGTTTCCTGCTCAGAATATCACTTGACATATCTGCTACCAATGGCACTTTTACTTCAGGAATCTTTTGCCATTGTGTACCGTAAATGGTATTGTTGGAAGTAATATGAAAATACTTTGCATCGCTAGGCACGGTGAAGTCTTTGGGAATATAATTAAAATTACTTCCTTTCGAAGTACACACTACATTTACTTTTCCGAAAAGCATAGCTTCTTTTATCGCCTTCGTGCCCCACACATCGGTTTCTGCGATGGCCACTGTTTCGTTTTCATCCAAAAGATTCATAGGCACCTGCATAAATTGCACGGTGGCGCCTCCATGTAAATACAATACTTCATGATCATCATCGAGATTCATCAGTTCTCTTACTAACGACCTGGCTTCTTCCATCACCGATTCAAAAAGCGGCGTGCGATGCCCGATCTCTAAAATGGATAAACCACTGTTATTAAAATTTATAATTGCTTTTGACGCTTCTTCCAAAACAGTTTTCGGAAGTGTAGAAGGGCCGGCATTGAAATTGTAAACCAATTGATTCCTATTTTAAATGTTAACTATCAAATATTGAATGTGCAAAGGAAAGTAAATTTTTAACTCAAAAAAACCTGGAATAAAAATTAGGCTGAATGGACTTAATTATTTCTCATTCATCATTCCTTATTCCTTATTCCTCATGCTCTCTTCCTTTCACCTTACTCGTTTTCCACGTTTCATTCAGCGCTTCAAATTCTTTCAAATCACTTTCTGAGAAAGTTTGCTTCGATAGCTCTGTAAGATCAGGCTGGCCCGCATTTACCCAGGCGGTGTACCAAAAAGAAGCGACAGCGAAAATGGACTGCCGCATCCTCCGCTCTACCATTCCATTTAATTTTTTATTGTAAGCAATTGAATAGGCAGAAGAATATTGTTTGATGACAACATTATTTCTTTTTTCAAAAGCGTATTTGGTTTCGCCGGGAAATTGAACGGACAATTCTTTTTCAAATTTTAAAACAGAATCTGCAGCACGGGCGCTTTCTAAAACTCTGTCCCAGATAAAAGCACCCGGGTCTTTAATGTATTCCGCTTTGCCTATAAAGAAATCAAACTCTTTATCAGCCAGCAATTCGGGAATCCTGCTTTCCCAAAAACCATGAATTCCTTTTTGATTGGAAAGCTGGCCATTATGATTACTGCTTGCATGAAGCGGCACATGAGCATCTGCAATGTAATGTCCCAGTTCAGCACTGTTTTTCAGTATTGAAGAAAAATTTTTTTCTTTAAAAGCGTGCGTCAACCTGCCTAACATTACCTGCACATGCCAGGGAACAATACCATTTGCGTTTAAACTGTCTTCGCCAAATTTGGCGACTGCTTCACTCCATTTGTGAGGCAAGTCAGGATAAGGATATTTGCCATAAATATCTATATCAATATAATGCCGGGCGCCTTCGGGTATTAACGCATATCGCCTTTTATCGGGATCCACCGCATGTTCGGAAATAAACTCAATGTTAGGTTTGTAGAACACCATCATTTGCGGAGGCAATAAAAAAACAGAATAAAAATTTATTTTTTTATGGCCAAAAAATCCCCAGCAAAAGCACTGTGAAGTTGTAGTGAGAAAACAAAAAAGTAAAATAATCTTTTTCAAAACAATTTTATTTTTTATGGTACAGATTCTATGATATGGTCGTCCATTCCATCAGTATTAGTTTCCGTAACGCCCCCGCTCAGGGCGAATTTCATGGCTTGTGCTGAACTGATGCCGGGTAAAGGCCGGATTTTTTCTCTCGGCACTATATATACATTTCCTGCAACAGAATAAGCCATTGGTAAATAAACGGCCACGTAATTTTCCATTCCGAAACTGCTCATATCTTCCTGTGTTATAAAACCTACACGCCATACGTCGGTATCGTCCACATTAGCCAAAACGTTATGCGTAAATTTCTTTTTATTCCCCGCAAATGCTTCAAAAAAATCTCTCACAAAAGAATATAGTAATTTAATACCCGGCGTTTTTTCCAAAAATTTATCCAGCAAGGACAGCAATCTTCCCATCACAAAAAAAGAACTTAAATAACCTGTAAGAATGATGAAGGCAATAATGATAGCAAAGCCCAATCCGGGGATATTGATAGCGGGTCGCAGAAGGCTGTCTATCTTATCGAAAACGATGTAAATAAAATAAACAGTAATAGATACCGGGCCAAGAATTAATAATCCCTGCAAAAAATATTGGATAACTCGTTGATAGCGTAAAGTTGATTTCATAAAAGAGTGAGAGTTAGGTTTCAAAGGTAGCGAGTGTAAGAATTTTCTAAATATATATTTCCCCATGTTGTAACGATGGAGTTTATTTAAAAACGTTTTTTTAGAGTTATAATTACTTTAATGAAGAAGCCCTTATAAATATTTAAATAGAATTTTTTTTCAACGGTACATTTATTGCTTTACGGTTACCAATTATAATATCCGAAAATTCACCTGGTCGCCTTATACTAAAAATTCACCTTCAACTTTTAAAACAGATTCTTACCGCTCATCCTTAGAAAATCATAATTTCTAAAAAAAAATTGAGGAAACTTTGGTAACGTAAATAGTTTCCTTAGTTTTGCCGCCGCCATGGAAATAAAAGACAGGATAAAACAAAAAGCAGATGAACTGTACCGTCGCTACGGTGTTAAGTCTGTAACTATGGATGAAATCGCTTCGCAACTCAGCGTTTCCAAGAAAACTATTTATCAATGTTTTTCCGATAAGAATGAACTGGTGGATGAAGTGTTTGTTGACATGCTTGAGTTTAATAAAACTTGCTGTTTGCAAAGCCGCAAGCAGGCGCAAAACGCAGTTCACGAAGTTTATATCGGTATGGAAAGCCTGCAGGATATGCTTGAGAATATGAACCCCTCCATTTTATTTGACATTGAAAGAGGCCATCCCCGTACTTTCAAAAAATTTATTGAATACAAATACAATTTCCTGTTTGAACTCATAAAGAAAAATATTGAAAGAGGGAAACAGGAAGAACTATACAGGGAAGATATCAATGCAGATTTAATTTCAAAGATTCGTCTCGAAACCATCATGCTGGCTTTTAATGAAGAATTATTTCCAAAAAATAAATACCCCCTTGTGTTTGTTCAGCAGCAACTTATCGAATATTTCCTTTTTGGGATAGCGACTCTCAAAGGATACAAACTAATTATAAAATATCAAAAAGAAAGATCCGATAGCAACCGGACGAAAAAGTAGATATGAAAACAAACCCTATCAAAACAATTATTTTCGCATTCCTATTGGCAGGAACCGGTTCTGCGGCAGTGGCCCAGCAACAAACCACTCCCCCTGAAACACATTCATTTTCTGCTAAGGAAGCGGTGGACTATGCGTTGAAAAATGCAGTTCAGGTAAAAAATGCTTTACTGGATATAAAAGCCCAGGAGCAAACGAATAAAGAAATTACTGCTTCAGCACTTCCGCAGATAAGTGCAACCGGAAGCATTAATTACAATCCCAATGTAGGTGTGCAAACCTTTCCCAACTTTATTGCCATGGGCACTTACGGAGTGCTTATTGATAATAATGTAAAAGATGGAAACGGTAATCCGATTGTAGCTCCAAAAGATTATGGTCTTATCAGTGCTGGTTTTGGATCTAAATATTCTTTGAACGGAGGAATAGACCTCAACCAGATTCTATTTGATGGGCAGGTATTTGTAGGATTGCAGGCAAGGAAGGCCGCTATAAAAAATGCCACGCTGAATGCGGAAGTTACCAAAGAGCAAATAAAAGCGAATGTTTATAAAATCTATTACCAGTTGGTAGTGGGCCAAAGGCAAATAGGAACCCTTGATGCCAATATTGCCAATTACGAAAAGCTACTTCATGATACAAAAGAAATTTATAAGAATGGATTCGCAGAAAAGCTGGATGTTGATAAAGTGCAGGTACAATTGATCAACCTTCAGACACAAAAATTAAAGGCGCAAAACCAGATTGATGCAGGCAAAGAAGGATTAAAATTTTTATTGAATATGCCGCAGCAAGACCAATTAATATTGACCGATACTTTATCTGATGAAGAATTAAAATCAAATATTCTTGATGAGGATTACCAATATGAAAACAGGAAAGAGTACCAGCAATTGGAAACTTTAATTGAGCTGGGAAAATTTAATGTAAAAAGATACCAACTCAGCAAACTTCCTACCCTTTCCCTGGCGGGCAATTACAGCAAGAGCGCGCAGCGGCAAGAGTTTGATTTTTTCAAAGGGCCTTATTTTACTTCTTCTTTTATAGCGCTCCGGTTGAACATTCCCATTTTTGACGGCGGCGCCAAAAATGCAAGAATTGCCAATGCAAAAATTGATCTTCAAAAATTGAACAACAATCTGAGCCAGTTACAATCATCAATAGATAACGATGTGGTACAATCGCGGATCAACATGAAATCTGCATTGTTTACCATGGATTCGCAGAAAAAAAACATTGACCTGGCCCAACAGGTTTACAATTCGACCAAATTAAAATATGAACAGGGGCTGGGCAGCAACCAGGAAATTTCCACGGCGCAGGCCGACCTTGTAACCGCGCAAAATAATTATTACAGCTCGCTTTATGATGCCATCATTTCAAAAATTGATTACCTCAAAGCCGCGGGCAAATTATAATTCAAATTCAAAAAAATCAAACACCAAATAATCTTTACACAATGAAAAAAATAATCAATATTAGTTTGATCCTGCTTTTTGTGGCCATTGCCTCTTCCTGTGGAGATACGGGAAAGAAAGTGAAAGATGGCGCACTGGGCGATAAGAAAGTGGAGCTGCAGAAACTTAAAACAGAAAAAGATAAGCTCGATGAAAAGATAAGCGCTTTGGAAAAAGAAATTGCCAAATTAGATACCAGCGCTGGAATTGAACAAAAAGCAAAACTGGTTTCATTAACGACTATTGCCAAAGAAAATTTTAAGCATTACCTGGATTTGCAGGGAAAAGTAGATGCACAAAACATTTCCTACATAACCCCAAGTGGCCAGCCCGGACAAATAAAAGCTATCTATGTAAAACAAGGCGATGTCATAAGAAAAGGACAGCTTGTTTTAAAATTAGACAATGCAGTTGCCTTGCAAAACGTAAATGCCATACGCCAACAAATGAGCAGTGTAAAAGCACAGCTTGACCTTGCTAAATCGGTGTATAGCCGGCAAAAAAATCTTTGGGATCAGCACATAGGAACAGAAGTGCAGTTGCTTCAGGCAAAGACAAATGTGGAATCACTTGAAGGGCAATTGAAAGCGATACAAGCCAATGTAAGTACAGCGCAGCAGCAGGCCAACCTGAGTAATGTATATAGTGATGTAAACGGAACTGTAGATGAAGTAACCGCGCACGTGGGAGAAACTTTTAGTGGCAACCCATTACAGGGCGGCTACATAAAAATTGTAAATAAATCCGGCTTAAAAATTACCGTTACCGTTCCTGAAAACTATGCGGGTAAAGTAGCTAAAGGCACTCCGGTAATCGTTGAAATCCCTGATATAAATAAAACCTTCAACAGCACCATTTCGTTTGTAAGCCAGGCTATAGGAACTACCACACGCGGCATTACTGCGGAAACGAAAGTGCCGGCAGGATTGAATTTGCGCCCCAATCAGATCGCCTTGTTAAAGATTCTTGATTACACCGCACCCAATTCCGTCGCCATTCTTTTAAACACTTTACAAACAGATGAAAATGGAAAATACGTATTAGTAGCGGCTAACGAAGGAGGCAAGCAAATAGCACGAAAAAGAAAAGTAACGATAGGACAATTGTATGGTGACCGGATAGAAATAAAACAAGGTTTACAGGTAGGTGATCAATTAATAACCGACGGTTTCCAGGGGTTATTTGATAGCCAGCCAATCACTACTAACGCTAACCAATAGACGAAAAGAAAACAGAAACTGCTTTAGCAATAAAGCGCAATAAAACATTTATGAGTTCATTAGAAAACTTCAAGGAAAAATATAAAGAATTCAAACCCACTAGCTGGTCTATAAAAAACAGGACTTCCATTTATTTGATGATTGTCTTTGTATCGGTCATCGGAATTTTCCAGTTTGTAACCTTACCTAAGGAGCAGTTTCCCGACATTGTGATCCCTACTATTTTTGTGCAGACGGTTCATGTGGGCAACTCGCCAAAAGATATAGAAAACCTGATTACACAGCCAATAGAAAAGGAAATAAAAGGAATTACCGGTGCGAAGATTAACAAAATAACCAGCTCGTCTTTGCAGGATTTTTCTGCCATAACCGTAGAGTTTGAGACCAATGTAAAAACCGAAGTAGCGCTGCAAAAAACAAAGGATGCTGTGGATAAAGCGAGGAAAGATCTTCCTACAGACCTTACGCAGGAGCCCAATGTACAGGAGGTAAGTTTTAGTGAATTTCCCATCATGTTCGTAAATCTCAGCGGCAATTATGATATGATGAGTTTGAAAAAATTTGCTGATGATGCCCAGGACAAGCTCGAAGAACTTCCTGAAATAACCCGCGTGGATATAGTGGGTGCGCCGGAAAGAGAATTCCAGATAAATGTAGATAATTATAAAATGCAAAGTGCCGGCGTCACTTTTGATGATATAGCAGGAGCCGTACAAAGAGAAAATGTAGATATTTCAGGGGGCCTGCTGGAGGTAGGAAATATGAAACGCACCCTGCAAATAAAAGGGCAGTTTAAAACTGCGTATGATATTGAAAAGATCATTGTGCGCAACACTTCCGGAGATCCTATTTACCTGAAAGATATTGCCGTAATAAAAGATACCGTAAAAACCAGTGAAAGCTATGCCCGTCTCGATGGCAAAAATGTGGTAACCCTGAACATTATAAAAAGAGCGGGGGAAAATTTAATTCAAACCTCGGATGATGTAAAGAAAACGGTGGAAGAATTAAAATCAACGATACTGCCTTCCAACCTGGATGTGGTAATTACCGGCGATCAAAGCCGCGCTACGCGAACTTCTTTTAATGACCTTGTGAATTCAATTGTAATCGGCTTCATACTCGTATTGCTCATACTTATGTTTTTCATGGGGGTTACCAATGCCTTCTTTGTGGCGCTTTCCGTTCCGTTGAGTATGTTCGTCGCCTTTTTGTTTTTGCCTGCGGCGGAATTAATAACGGGATCGGATGTTACCCTGAACTTCATTGTACTTTTCGCGCTACTTTTCGGATTGGGAATTATTGTGGATGATGCCATTGTCGTCATAGAAAATACACACAGGATATTTGTACAAAACAAAGGAAAACTTTCCGCTATAGAGTCGGCGAAAATGGCGGCTGGCGAGATTTTTATTCCTGTATTAGCCGGTACGCTTACTACGCTCGCGCCATTTTTCCCTTTACTTTTTTGGCCTGGGATTATTGGTAAATTTATGATCTACCTGCCTACGATGCTCATATTTACGCTAACGGCATCATTGGTAGTGGCCTTTATAATGAACCCGGTATTTGCAGTTGACTTTATGAATCATCCTGAAGAAGAAGGGGTAAGAAGGAAATCGAGAGTGTTCAAAAGCAAAGCATTTTTAATTCCTTTGGTGGCAGGTATCTTTTTCGACCTGGTACATTTTCCTTTCCTGGGAAATCTGCTTATTTTCTTCTCGCTGGTTGTTATCTTAAACACGTACGTTTTTGACAGTCTTATCCATAAGTTTCAGAATAGGGTATTACCCGCCATTATGAGAAGTTATGAGAAGCTACTGCGCTGGGCTGTTGCGGGCTGGAGGCCGGTTTGGATGCTGGTTGGCACTTTTGGCCTGCTTATTCTTGCCGTAATGTTTTTTGCCATAAGGCAGGTGCCTGTGGTTTTCTTCCCGCAAAGCGATCCCAATTTTATCTATGTATATTTAAAATTACCTGTAGGAACTAACGTTGATTACACAGATTCTTTGACAAAAGATATTGAAACCAAAGTAACCAATGTGCTTAATGGCCCGGCGAAAAAACATAACCCAATTGTAGAAAGTATTATTTCCAATGTGGCTGTGGGAGCATCCGATCCGCGAAGCGGCGATAGAAGTACGCAACCCAATTTGGGAAGGGTACAGGTTTCATTTGTAGAGTATGAAAAACGTGCAGGTGTCTCCACAGCGCCTTATCTTGATTCCATCAGGCAGGTGGTAAAAGGCGTTCCAGGCGCTCAGATTACAGTTGATAAGGAAGCCAGCGGGCCGCCAACAGAGTCGCCGATAAATATAGAAGTGTCCAGTGAAAATTTTGAATCACTTACTTCTACCGCTACTGATTTAAAGACCTATTTGGACAGTTTGCAAATTCCCGGTGTGGAAGAATTAAAAATGGATGTGGACCTTACTAATCCTGAAATCACACTTACCGTCAATCGCCAACGTGCATTGATTGAAGGGGTTTCCACGGCGCAGATAGGACAGCAGATAAGAACCGCTTTATTCGGGCTTGAGGTTTCTAAAATAAAAGACGGGGAAGATGAATATAAAATTCAACTCAGAAACCTGGAAGTGCAACGAAAAAATCTTTCTGAATTATTGAACATGAAGATTGTGTTTCGTGATATGGCCAGTGGTGGACAGGTGAAGCAAATTCCCATCAGCTCCGTGATAGATGTTGACTACACCAGCACCTACGGCAGTATCAAAAGAAAAAATGTGAAGCGGGTGATCACTTTATTTTCCAATGTGCTTTCGGGCTATACGCCTACAGAAGTAAATGCGAAATTATTGGGAGCTATCAAAGATTTCAATAAGGTAGATCCGGGAGTTACCATTACACAAACGGGTGAAGGGGAACAACAGGCTGAGACAGGCGCTTTCCTCGGTAAAGCGTTGATGATCGCATTGATGCTGATCTTATTCATCCTTGTGCTCCAGTTTAATTCTATAAGCAAGCCCGTTATTATTTTAACGGAAATAGTGTTCAGTATCATCGGGGTATTGCTGGGCTTTGCCATCACCGGAATGCAGGTGTCCGTAGTAATGACGGGAATAGGAATTGTAGGACTGGCAGGCATTGTGGTGAAGAACGCTATTCTGGTAATTGATTTTGCCGATATACTGAGAGAACGTGGCATGAAGACAAAAGAAGCGGTGATACAAGCCGGAAAGATTAGAATCATCCCGGTGCTGCTTACGGCTCTTGCGGCCATCTTCGCCCTGATACCGCTTGCTATTGGGTTCAATATTAATTTCGTGACCATGTTTGCAGAGCTTAGCCCACATATATTTTTCGGGGGCGATAGCGCTGCATTCTGGAAGCCACTTGCCTGGACGATTATCTTTGGTTTGGCCTTTGCTTTTTTTATGACGCTGATAATGGTGCCGAGTATGTACCTCATTGCCGAAAGGTTGAGACGCCCTATGCGCAGGCAGTTTGGAGGAAAATGGATTTCCATGCTGGGCATACCGCCACTTACTATTTTATTTATCCCTTTAATGTTTGTTACCATGCTTATCCACAGAAAACAGGTAGCGAGGAGAAAAAGAAAGTTGGGAAATGAAGTGGGTGAAAGATGGACAGGGAGTTGGTTTTAGTGGAGTCAATGATCAATGGTGAATGGTCAATGGCGAATGTGGTGAAAAGTGAATGATCAATGGTCAATGGTCAAACTGAAGATTTCAATTATTGCTTATTGCGCATGGACCATTGATCATTCACCATTGACCATAATGCCACACAATAAATGCATCTTCTTTACGTTTCATATCCATTAATAACATCAAATCCTATCCTATGATTGTAAAAGAAATTGTTTGCGAACTCCTTATCGCCATTCACATAATATTGTTTATACAGGCGAGGAGAGAAAAAATTAAAGCATAAAATAGTTAGATTTTTAGTTTGAGTTTTTTAATTAAGTTGGTGTTTTTACCCAATGCGATTTTGCGTTTTAGGCGAAGTCGCATTTTTATTTTTGCTTTACCCAAAAGCGTTTTTGTAAAAACATGATGATACTCATGTTTATGATTGATAAGGCTTAGCTTTTAATAATGTAAGTCAACGGACATTTGCTGTGCATTTAAAAATCATATTTACATCTATAAAAATCTATTTAAAAGCAAAATAAATAAATCTTAAAAAAACAAAATGAGAAACATTAGAACCCTTTTAGCACAGTTAATATTATTATTCTCATTAACTGCCTTATCCTTTTCCTGCAAAACAAACGCAGGAAATTCGACCACAGAAAGCAACATTGATACCGTACTTACGGGAACTGTAACCGCAGAATTGACCGTAGCGCCCAATGTACCTAAACCATTAACTTATACTTCGCCTAAAAGAGTAATGGTGGAACTGGAAACCATTGAAAAAGTGATGCCCATTTCAGACAGTACTCAATATACCTTCTGGACATTTGGCGGTCATGTTCCGGGCCAGTTCATTCGTGTAAGACAGGGAGACCTGGTTGATTTCACCTTGAAAAATGCGCCGGACAGTAAAAACTCTCATAGCATAGACCTGCATGCGGTAATCGGTGAAGGCGGCGGAGCAGATGCTACTGCCACAGCTCCGGGACAAAAAACCCGTTTCCAGTTTCGCGCTTTACATCCCGGCATATACGTTTATCATTGCGCTACCGGCCCGGTACCTTTGCATATTGCCAATGGTATGTATGGTTTAATATTAGTGGAACCGCAGGGTGGCTTGCCTAAAGTGGACAAAGAATATTATTTAATGCAGGGTGATTTTTACACTGCCGGAAAATTTGAGGCAAAAGGCCTGCAGGCTTTTGACGAAGACAAAGCGCTCGCAGAGAATCCCGATTATGTGCTTTTTAACGGAAGAGTACGTTCCACTACCGGCCCGAATGCTTTGCAAGCAAAGGTTGGCGAAACGGTAAGGCTGTTTGTAGGAAACGGTGGCCCCAACCTGGTTTCTTCTTTTCATCCGATTGGCCAGATATTTACCAAAGTATATGTGGAAGGCGGCAGCAAAATAAATGAAGATGTACAAACCACGTTGATACCGAGTGGCGGCGCTACTATTGTGGAAATGAAAATGCACGTGCCCGAGGTAATTAATCTTGTGGACCACTCCATTTTCCGT
Source organism: Hanamia sp. (assembly GCA_036566285.1). Lineage (GTDB taxonomy): Bacteria > Bacteroidota > Bacteroidia > Chitinophagales > Chitinophagaceae > Ginsengibacter. The sequence continues at coordinate 4,648 of DATCWN010000502.1, read as the reverse complement.
GCATTTAATAAAGGCGCCATTGCGCAGATAAAAGTAACCGGGGAGAAAGACCCATCTATTTATCAAAAAATTAAAGATTAAAAAAGATTCCAAAAGCCGGAATCATACCTCTGAAACCACTTGAAATACGCACTGACCATATTAATGATAACTGCTTTCTTCGGGCCCGGCTTTGCCCAGAAGAAAGCAGTTATTTCTGAAAAAAAAATGATTACAGTTCCCTCCGGGAATTATAAACCTTTCTTTGTTACCAAAAGTGATAAGCCCATCCATGTTGCCGCATTTAAAATGGATGAAACCGCTGTTACCAATTTAGAATACCTTGAATTTGTAAAAGCCAACCCGCAATGGCGTAGATCAAAAGTAAACCGGCTTTTTGCGGATGCTAATTATTTAAAGTATTGGGAAAGTGACTTGTCAATAGGCGCTTCCAATAAAAATATTTATAACTCTCCCGTAGTGTATGTTTCGTGGTTTGCGGCGCAGGCGTATAGCAAATGGAAAAATAAAAAATTACCCACCATTGCAGAATGGGAGCTCGCAGGTAATGCAGCGCCAAAGAGCACTAAATACAGCTCACTTACTGACTATATCCTTAATTGGTACTCAAAGCCCAACCCGCCATTTTTACCCAATACAAAATCCACTTATCAAAATGTATATGGCTTGTATGATATGCACGGATTAATATGGGAATGGACTTTTAATTTCAACAGCTTTATCGGCTCTACGGATACAAGGGGAAACAACCAGGTTGATTTAAAAAACTTTTGTGCTGCCGGGGCCGTAAATGTTTCAAACAAATCGGATTATGCAGGCTTTCTCCGCTTTAGCTACCGTGGAAGTTTAAAAGGAAATTTTTGTATAGCTAATCTTGGTTTTCGCTGTGCAAAAGATTTAAAATAAATAAAATGAAAACAGTATTTTCTTATATCATTCTGGGTTTGGTATTGTTCAGTTGTTCCGATTCCGGAACGAAATCAGCTTTTGTGGGGACGGTGGAAAAACATGCTACAGCGCCCGTTGGCACTATTCCGGCTGAAAGTATTTATATGGTAGGCGATACTTTTCAAACACAGGATAATAAGCCCATTACATTGTCTTCATTTGCCGGAAAACCAACCGTAGTTGGAATGATTTTTACGCATTGCGCCTACGCATGTCCGAGGCTAACCGCCGACATGAAAAGCATTGAAGAAAAATTAAAAGATGAAAAGAGCAAAGTGAATTTTTTATTGGTAAGTTTTGATTCCGAAAGAGATGTTCCTGCACAATTAAAAAAGTACGCGGGCAGTATAGGATTGGATAATAACTGGACGCTATTGCATGGGAATGAAGAAGCGGTAAGAACGCTCTCTGTTTTATTGAATGTGCAGTTTGAAAAAGATGGGGAAGGAAATTTTTCTCACAGTAATATTATTTCTGTTTTGGATAAAAATGGTACGCTTCTTTTTCAAAAAGAAGGGCTTGAAGCCAATCATGCAGAAACCATTAATACCATCCAACAAATATTGCAATAACGTTTTCTCATCACGGTGGAGAATAATCTCCTTCTCATGCACCGGGTGTTTATCCGGGTGTAAAATTTTCTATCAGGTATTTATTCTCAATCTTTATTATTTTTAATGATTAAATTACGAACCAATTTTTTAATCTCGTTTTTTAATCTGAATCATGTTTTCAAAGACAGCGGAATATGCATTAAGAGCCACTATTTTCATAGCACAAAAAGGTACCATAAACAATAAATTGGGAATTGATGAAGTGGCAAAAGCCATAGGTTCTCCACAATCATTTACTGCTAAAATCCTGCAGATGCTTACCAAAGAAAATAAAATAGTTAGCTCTGCAAGAGGCCCGCATGGGGGATTTTACATGACTACGCAATCGAAAAAGCTTCCGGCTCTCGCCATTCTCGAAGCAGTAGGTGAAGATAGTGTACTAAGAAAATGTGTATTAGGCCTCAACCAATGTTCCGAAGTAAAACCTTGCCCGATGCATGCGGAATATAAATTGATAAAAGAAAAACTCATTTATTTATTCGAGAAGAAAACCATTCAGCACCTCGCCAATGAAACGGGTAAAGAAAATATTTTTATCAATAATGGCCGGCAAAAAAAATAGAGTTACTTATCTTTCTTCATGGCATCTATTAATTTATGCCCGCGCACCAATATCTTCAATCCATTTCTTCGCAACGAAATCATCGGGCGCTTTTTTACATTATTTTCAATGTCTTTTTTATAGGCCGAAATAATGTCTTTGTAAGAAAGAATTCCTACGATATTATTTTCTTTGGAAACCACGGGGAGCATATCAATGTTTTCTCTTGCCATCATTTCAACGGCAGTCCGCAAACTGTTATCATTGCCGATGGAGGCACTATTCCGTTTGATGAGTTCCCCGATTACTTTTTCAGGCTGGTGATGATTGCTGAATAAACTGGAAGAGCTTATGATTCCTTTGTACTCATTATCGTTGCTTACGATAATAAAATAATTGCTGTGGTAATCCTTTTCTTTCTCAAGCCAGTCGCGCACTTCACCAATGGTATTGTCTTCACTGAGCACCAAACCATTTTCATTAAACACCTGTTGTACAGATATGGCTTCTAAAATATCAGGCTCGTACGAATCCGGAGTTTTCACCCCGCGCCTTGTAATTTTCTCCGTCATAATGGTATTTTCCATCAGGAAAAAAGAAACAAAATAAGATGCGGTGCAGGCTGCCAGTAACGGTAACAAGGCGTTCGACTGCCCGGTAACTTCCAGTGCAAAAATGATGGAAGTAAGCAGCGCCCTTGATGCGCCTGCAAACATGGCCGACATGCCCACCAATGCAGCCAGAGATAAAGTAATGCCTGAATGGGGGAAGTAATAAATAATCACACTTGCCATTAACGCGCCCGCTGCACCACCAATCGTGAGCAAGGGCGCCAGCGTACCGCCGGAAGTGCCGCTTCCCAAGGCTATGGCCCATGAAATAAATTTGAGAATGCATAATGAAAGCACCACTTTTATAGGAAGGTCTCCTGATAAAATATCAGTGATGTTTTCATAACCCACACCCAAAGTTTTTGGAGAAACATAACCAATAATGCCAACAGCAAGGCCGCCAATAGCAGGCCACCACATCCAATGAACGGGTAATTTTTCAAAACCGTCTTCAATGAGATACACCACTTTGGTAACCAATACCGAAAGCACGCCTGTGATAATACCTAAGACACTGTAAAGCAACAACGCCATATTGGAAGGCGTTTCTATCAGGTGCCCCACAGGAAAAACAGGCCCCGGTCCGAAAAGAAAATGATGCCCGGCAGCCCCCGTGATACAGGCCAGCGCCACAGGAATCATGGACCTTGGCGAAAACTCGAAAAGTAATAATTCGATGGCTAGAAAAATGGCCGCAATGGGGCTTCCGAAAATAGCCGCCATACCCGCCGTGGCTCCTGCAGCCAATAATATTTTTCGCTCGTTGTGAGAGATTTTCAATAACTGCCCCAGCGTGGAACCCAAAGCGCCACCAGTAGCAATGATAGGCCCTTCCGCGCCAAACGGGCCACCCGTTCCAATAACTATGGCCGATGATACCGGCTTCAGGTAAGTGAGCGTCGGTTTTATTTTGCTCTGGTTGGTGAGTATCTGTTCCATTGCCTCCGGAATACCATGCCCGCGGATAGCTTTGGAACCGTACAGCGCCATTAACCCCGCAATAACGCCGCCTGCGGCAGGAATTAAAATTACCCATAAACCCAATGTATTTGCTACCGGCGTTACATGTGAAAAAGAAAATTCACCATAAAAAGAGAGATGGGTGATGAGGTACAAAAAGTCCATTAAAAACTTAGCGATAAAGCTGATACAGATGGCTATAACCACCGCAAGAGAAGCAATCGTGAGAAGTCTTTTTTTATCCTGGGGTAAGTGTTGTTTTATATTCTCAGCCTCGAGAGTGGGGTTTAAAGAAATTGCGATAGGGATTCCATTATTAAGAATATTCTTCCTGGCCATTCAATTTTTGGGGTTGTATTTGCAAAATGCAGCCGGTAAAATTAATGGGTGTGAGGGTAAATGCCAAATGGGATTTTTCATTTTATATACCAACTATATAGGTGAGGTAGAATTAAATGTCGAAATAATCTAAATACCAATGGAAGTGTAACCGATGGTGTGCGAAGTGGGAGAAATGACCTAAACCTATAAGGCAGTGAGGTTGGAATAGGATGAAATGAGGTGTAATTAGATAAGAATGAGGTTTAAATTAGGAGAAATGATGTTTAAACATGAAGCAATGTCATTTGATGTTGAGGAAATGAGGTGTGATGATGAAAAAATGGGGTTTGGTGATATAGAAATGGTGTTGGGTGATACGGAAATGATGTTGGATGATATAGAAATGACCTCAGATGATACGGAAATGACGTTGGATGATATGGAAATGACCTCAGATGATACGGAAATGATGTTGGATGATATGGAAATGATGTTGGATGATATGGAAATGATGTTGGATGATATGGAAATGACGTTGGATGATATGGAAATGATGTTGGATGATACAGAAATGACGTTGGATGATACGGAAATGGTGTTGGATGATACGGAAATGACGTTGGATGATACAGAAATGACGTTGGATGATATGG
>DATCWN010000250.1:0-2517 GCA_036566285.1 Hanamia sp. | reverse complement strand
AGGAACATTTTTAAATTGGTCCAGCTATAATCTTTTGAATTTAGTGCAAAGGCAAAATTGGTTCCTTTACCTGCAGCCTGAGGAGTTTTCTTTAACCAAAAAGCAATAGTAAAACTTGTTGATGAAGTAAAATCATTTGCCCCCGTATATTGAGCAAAGGCAGTTTCGCTTCCTTTATAAGCTTTTCCTGATACACCCGCATCAGAGGTTGAGGTATTGCTTGAGGGAAAATTGGCTCTTATGCTGTCAACACCATTCATTAACGGATCCGTAGAGGTGCCATCGAAAGCCACATAAAATTTTAAAGGGCCTCCGGGCGGATTCGCATCCTTTGGATAATCAGTAAGGTTAGGCCTTCCAATCTTTTGACAACTCCCTATAGCAAGGCACATTACCAAAACAAGAATTGCATTTATTGCTGTTTCAATTTTCAATTTCATAATAAATATTTTTTATTTAAGTAATACTTTCTTTTTAAATAACATAAGGGATAGTACTATTATTGGTAAGCAGGGTTTTGTACTAATACACCCGCAGATTTATCAATTTGTATCTGTGGAATAGGATAGTACTTATTTTTATCCTGGTATCCAAACTGACCTAATACACTCACAGCATCTCCCCATCTTACCAGGTCAAAGAACCTGCTATCTTCCATCCCAAACTCAACTCTTCTTTCTTTCTTAATAGCAGCTCTCATTTGAGCCTGGTTCACAAAAGCAATATGCGGCAGAACATTGGCGTCGCCGCCACGTGCTCTTGCTCTTATCATTTCCAGGTAATCCTCTGCTATTTTGGCATTGGCAGTTCCACCAATTTCATTGGCTGCTTCTGCTGCCATTAATATCACGTCAGCATAACGGAGCAATCTTTGGTTTATCCAGTCAGGATTGTCCAAATGATTTAACGCCGCGCGTTTTGCAGGATCGGCATAAACCTTTTTATTATAATACCTTGAAAAAAGGATTCCTCCATCTGATACAAATTTAGGAAGTGTTCTGCCATATCCTCCGGAGGTAGCATCATCGGATTGTCCGGCGAATAAAATAGTTGCAGATTTCCTTGGATCTCCGGGTTCATACGCATCTACGAGTGCCTGAGTCGGCGTGTTCCAGCCCCATCCTAAATTCCATCCACTGGCAGTTGTTTGCCTTACATTTTGGGTTACTGCATAAATTGAACCATTATCTTCCGAGGCTGTAACTTCACTTTGAACTTCAAAAATTGATTCACTGCAATTTTCTCCTTCGTCTTTAAAAATTTTCCAGTAGGGGGAATATAAGGCATACTGCCCGGAGCCAATTACTTGTTGACACAGCCCTAAGGTTTGTGCCCAGTTTTGTCTGAATATAAATGTCTGGGCGTGTAATGTTTTGGCAGCACCACTTGTTAAACGGCCTATAAATTTAGTTCCCCAACTGGCGGGTAAATTGGCTTCTGCAAATTGGAGGTCTTCATCAATTAAAGCATAAATTTCAGCAATTGGTTTTTTGGGAACATTCGCCTGACTTGCTTCGTAAATTCTGAAATCGATCTTTGGTACTTCCCCAAATGTTCTTACCAGGTCAAAGTAGGCATATGCCCTAAAAAAACGAGCTTCAGCCAGATTTACCTGATCTGATGGTGAAGCGAGCTTCAGCGAATCAGCCGTTTGAAGTGCTGTATTTGCAAAATTTATCAACTTATAATGATCTTCCCAATACGAATTGGCGCCGCCAAAACTTTTATCATAAGCGAAATTATCCATTGGCGCCACCCATTCCGCGCCATCAGATTGTTCACTTCCTTTGACTGCATCATCTGACCTAAATCCGTGTAAAGCTAAATGGGGAAGGCTTGACACTGTCCCGTAGCTGGTTCTGAAAAAGCTATACAAACCAAATATCTGCGATTCTAAGCCGCCCTGATTCAGATCATCTAAAGTGGCGGTTAATGGTTTGCGATCCAAAAACTTGTTGCACCCGCTTATTATAAATAAGAAAGGGAGTGTCAAAAGCATCATCCAGAAAATACTTTTATTTAATTTCATAATATTATTTGTTATCAATTAAAAAGTTACATTTAAACCAAATGTTGTTACAACAGGAATTGCGCCTCCTGCATTATCTACTCCAAAAGAAGTGGCGGTGCCCCCAAATTCAGGAGTATAGCCTGAGTTGTTTTTCCAGGTTTTTGCGTTTTGTATATTCCCAAATAAACGTACGTTTTTGATGTTAGCCCTGGAGATAACGTCTGCCGGCAAATTATATCCTAGTTGAATATTTCTAAGCCTAAAATAACTCCCATCTTCAATACCATAAGTAGATACTTCATAATTAACGCGATGATCTTGTCCTAAAATAGGATCCCAATCTGAAGTACCTGCTCCATGCCACCTGTTTATTTTAAAAGCCGGATAGTTCACCCTTTGAAAAGGTGATTCGGTACTTCCCCAATTCCGATATACTTCGTTACCATAAACACCTCCTACATCTATTCCTAAATCAAATCCTTTAAAAGTAAAATTAATGGAACCGC
>DATCWN010000144.1:0-2005 GCA_036566285.1 Hanamia sp. | reverse complement strand
TTTTTGAAGCGGGGTCAATAATAAAATATTCCTGCACACCAAATCTTTCGTACACTAATTTCTTTTCTTCAAAATCCAGTTGGGAGGTGGAGGGCGATAAAACTTCTATTATCATATCCGGTGAACCAAACAATCCTTTTGATTCTATTTTATGAAGGTTTTCATTTTTAATAAAAAGAATATCAGGCTGCAAAATATTCTCTCTTGAAAAATGAACATCGTAAGGTGCAATTCTTACTTGCCCAATCTTTGATTTTTTTAAGAAACTGAAAATTTCAAAATTGATTTCATTCAAAACAACCTGGTGAATATCAAGTGGGGCGGGACTCATAATTAATTTATTATTGATGAGCTGGCATAGAGTTCCTTCCGGAAGGCTTTCCCAAACTTCCAGCATTGATTTAGGCGGATGTATAATGGTTTCTGGCATCGTGGTTTAAAATTACAATTTTATTATTTAAATATTGCCAACAAAGGCTGGTGCTTTACCATGCATTCTAAACCACATTTTCATCTACAGCAATGTTCAATTCTATTTTATAAAAAAGGAAAGAAGATGCTCCTGTTGCTGTACTATTTGTTGTAATGCTTTGCGGAAAAAGCACCCCCTCAAAATCTTTATAATCGCTGTACCAATTGGTTACCACTGTTTCAGGCTCTCCTGAAACAGGACTGAACTTTTCCACTATCTGAATGCTCTTTCTAAGAAGGTAGCGTTGGGTTTCTATAAAATAAATGGAATTTTTTCCGTCCGGGGAACTGAGTTGAATTCTATAGCACTCCCATTCATCTACCATTTCTTTTCCCTGCAAAACTGCCTTCTGACCTTTTGATTTATAATCTGTTAAAGGCCCGGTAATGTCGAGCTCTGTTTGCATACATTTGAACTCATCCATCCTCATTTCCTCTGTAGGTTCAGAGTTCGCAGGAGTGTAATGCCAGCCTCTTTCAGGAGTAACCACTGTATAGGATTCAATGCCTTGAAATTCATATTTTGCACGGTAAAGTTCCCCGTTTATTATAGCGATTTTTACCCGCACCTCCACAGGCATTTCTTCTAAATAGCCCTCCATATAAATGGAATGAATTGAATTGAGTTTGTCTTTGCCGCTCTTCGCAGCTATAAAACGGTCAATGATGTCATCGGCAGTTTGCGTGAGCGCAGCGCGGATAAATACATATACAAATGCCAGGATGAAAAAGATGAAAATGAAATAGTTTTTCAATGAAAAATTATTTTGGTTGCAAGATAAGTTTTCTTTTTACCCAAAGACTTGCACAAATCCTCTGGAGTTATTTTGATTATTTTTGAAAGCCTGTAAGCGCTAAACTCATGTAATTATGAATCCGATTCTAAAAGGAAATATTGTTGACGTTGAATCCAAAAGTATATTTTTTGGTGAAATAGAAATTGAAAATGGATTGATAAAGCGGATAAATAAAACAGGAGAATCATTACCTGGTTCACCATTTATAATGCCCGGTTTTATTGATGCGCATGTACACATAGAAAGCTCCATGCTGATCCCTTCGGAGTTTGCAAAACTGGCAGTGGTGCACGGCACGGTAGCCACCATTAGCGACCCGCATGAAATTGCCAATGTATGCGGAATAGAAGGTGTGGAATATATGATTGACAATGGGAAACAAGTCCCGTTTAAATTTCATTTTGGCGCCCCAAGCTGTGTGCCGGCAACCGTTTTTGAAACTGCCGGCGCTGCCCTTGATTCCAGTTCGGTAGATGCTCTTTTGCGGAATAAAGATATTTTTTACCTCAGCGAAATGATGAATTTTCCCGGTGTGCTTCATCATGATGAGGAAGTGTTTGCAAAAATAAATTCAGCAAAAAAATACAATAAGCCTGTAGACGGCCATGCGCCGGGATTACGTGGCGAAAATGCCAGAAAATACATTGAAGCCGGCATTGCCACCGACCATGAATGTTTTACAAAAGAAGAAGCATTGGATAAACTGAAGTATGGAATGAAAATTCTGATCCGGGAAG
>DATCWN010000132.1:0-2077 GCA_036566285.1 Hanamia sp. | reverse complement strand
CTTTTGAAGCCGGTTTTTTGAGATAAATTTTTATTTAATTAAACAAAATCAAATTATGAGAAATCATTTACCACTAAAGTTTCCAAAGTGGCTGCTTTTTTTCTTGTGCTGCGTGTTTTATGCAGGGAGCGCTTCTGCTCAGAATACTATGAATGAGATAAGAGGAACGGTGTCAGATTCTATTGGTCCCATATCCGGGGTGTCGGTAACCGTGAAGGGCCAGCCTAATATTGGAACTACCACAGACGATGATGGTAAATACACCCTTCTCGTACCAGGCGCTAAATCTGTCCTGATATTTTCGTTGGTAGGTTATGAAACGCGGGAAATGCCAGTAAGTGGCAGAAAAGTGATTGATGTAACCATTAATCGTTCAGTAAATGAACTGGGAGAAGTAGTGGTGGTAGCTTTTGGTAAGCAGAAAAAAGAATCTGTGATCGGGTCTATTACTACTATTAATCCTTCTGAATTGAAGATACCTTCCAGTAATCTTACCCAGGCGCTCGCAGGGCGGCTTGCCGGGGTGATTGCTTACCAGAGAAGTGGGGAACCAGGACAGGATAATGCAGAATTTTTCATCCGTGGCGCCACCACTTTTGGATATAAAAAAGACCCGCTGATATTAATTGATGGAATGGAATATTCTACTACTGACCTGGCGCGCCTGACATTGGATGATATTGAAAGCTTTTCCATTTTGAAAGATGCATCGGCTAACGCCTTATACGGCGCACGGGGTGCAAATGGCGTTATCCTGGTAACTACCAAACAAGGTAGAGAGGGCAAACCTAAAATAAATGTACGTTTTGAAAACTCCATTTCTTCGCCGACAAGGAATATAGAACTTGCTGACCCGGTTACGTATATGAAGCTAAACAATGAAGCGTATGTAACCCGCCAGCCCAATATCCCTATTCCTTTCTCCCGGAGCCAGATAGATAATACTATTGCAGGCACCAACCCGGTTGTATATCCGGCAGTAAATTGGCAAAAGCAGTTACTGAGAAATAACGTAATGAACCACAGGATTAATTTTAACCTGAGTGGTGGTGGCAAGGTGGCTACTTATTACGTTTCTATGGCTGTTAACAAGGATAATGGTATCCTGAAAGTAGATAAGCGCAATAATTTTAATAGCAATATTGACCTGAAAAAATATAACCTGAGATCCAATGTCGGCTTAAACATTACCAAATCAACAAAGGTTGACATTCGTCTTAACGGAAACTTTGATGATTACCAGGGGCCTCTTGACGGTGGTGAGGATATTTATAATAAAATAATGAGAACCCCTCAAACGATGTTCCTTCCTTATTATGATTATGTTCCGGGAACAGGTGGCACGGCTAAATATATTATGTTCGGAAACCTGGATCGTGGCCAATATCTTAATCCTTATGCAGATATGGTAAAAGGATACAAGCAGTCTGCGAGGTCGCTGATGGTAGCTCAATTGGAACTCAAACAGGATTTGTCATTTATCACACCAGGCCTTAACCTTAATGCGATGGGTAATGTGAACCGCGAGTCATTTTTTGACCTGAGACGTCAATATACTCCTTTCTTATATTCCGTTCCTGTGGGAAATTATGATAAGCTGTCAAATACTTATAAACTGACTCCTCTGAATCCGGATGATGGTACTGATTTCCTGGACTTTACAGGAGGGCAAAAGAATGTATCTTCTGTATTTCATTTTCAATCTGTACTTAATTACAACAACACATTTAATGATAAACGTACCCTGGGCACAACTCTCGTTTTGCTTATGGATTCCAGGCTGGATGGAAATGCAGGCACGCTACAGGAATCACTGGCTTCACGGAACATGGGATTGTCAGGAAGGGCTACTTATGGCTATGAAAAACGTTATTTTGTTGAATTTAACTTTGGATACAATGGATCAGAGCGCTTTTATAAAACAGAGCGTTATGGCTTCTTTCCATCAGCCGGTTTGGCCTGGCAGATTTCTAACGAAAAATTCTTTGAGCCTTTTTTGAATACGGTAAACCTGCTGAAGATTCGCGGAAATTACGGATTGGTAGGTAATGATGCCATTGGCAGTAAAAGTGAAAGA
>DATCWN010000459.1:0-2283 GCA_036566285.1 Hanamia sp. | reverse complement strand
TGCCTGCGGGTAGGAGGTTACATGAAATGGAGTTCTTGCCACGCCGTGCAGGCATTCATTCCACCAGTCGTAGGCAGGAATATTCAAACGATCAATAGCCGGGGCTGAATTGAGCATTTGACCTACTTTTTCTTCTAAAGTAAGTTTAGAAACCAGATCATTTACGCGTACTTCAATGGATAACGATGGATTTAAATAATCAGCAGTTTGCGATTGTCCAGGATTATTGAAAAAGAAAGTACACGATATAATTAGAAAAATAATTCTTTTCATAGGACTAAATTTGAGAGATTATGAAAATCAATTTTTTTATTTCGATTCAGCTTCTAACAGCACGTCTTCACCAGCTTTTTTAAAGTTTTTTTTGCCAGAAATGTTCTATTTCTTCCAGCGATTTCCCTTTAACGCGGATTCCCTTTGTCAAAGCTGGTATTCGCCACGCCTGGAGATGTGTTTATTAGTGACATGGTTTTGGTTAAAAAAGAATCAGATAAAACGGTTGATCATGTTTTCAAAATATTCCTGCTTGCCGCTTCTGATTTCGGGCTCACCATTTTCTACAGCAAAATTTCTAAGGTCTTCCAATGATAATTTCCCGTCTTCAAATTCTTTTCCCTTGCCATTATCGAAAGATGCATAACGCTCTGTCCTTAGTTTTTTATAATCCGATTTATTCAAAATATTATCAGCGATAATTAAGGCTCTTGCAAATGCATCCATACCACCAATGTGCGCGTAAAAAAGATCGGCAGGGTCTGTTGAATTTCTCCTGATCTTGGCATCGAAATTAATGCCGCCACTTTTGAATCCACCTGCTTCCAAGATTATCAGCATGGCTTCAGTTAGCTCATTAAGGTTATTGGGAAACTGATCCGTGTCCCATCCATTTTGATAGTCACCGCGGTTGGCATCCATGCTTCCCAAAACTCCGGCATCAGCTGCGACTTGCAATTCATGAGTAAAAGTATGGCCGGCAAGAGTCGCGTGATTTACTTCTATATTCAATTTGAAATCATCCATCAGATCATATTGTCTTAAAAAACTGATAACTGTGGCGGAATCGTAATCGTATTGATGTTTGGTAGGCTCACATGGTTTCGGCTCAATAAAAAACGTTCCTGTAAAACCATTTTTTCTTGCATAATCTTTGGCTGTGTGCAAAAATTTTGCAAGATGCTCCTGCTCTCTTTTCATGTTGGTATTCAGCAAAGTCATGTAACCTTCACGACCACCCCAGAAAACATAATTGGCGCCACCTAATTCAATAGTTGCATCCAGCGCAGCTTTCACCTGTGCGGCGCCATGTGCCAATACATGAAAATCAGGATTGGTAGAAGCGCCGTTCATGTATCTTTTATGAGAAAAAAGATTGGCGGTACCCCATAATAATTTCACGCCGCTTTCCTGCATTTTTTGTTTTGCATAAGCGGTAATGGTTTGTAGTCTTTTTTCATTATCAGCCACATCATTGGTAAAATCAACCAGGTCCGCATCATGAAAACAGAAATAAGGCAAATTCATTTTAGTAATAAATTCAAACGCGCCATCCATTTTGTCTTTCGCCCTTTCTATGGCATCCTGCTTTTCATTCCATGGAAAAATATGAGAGGCTTCGCCAAAAGGATCGCTGCCATTTCCATTAAAAGAATGCCAGTAAGCGCAGGCAAATTTGAAGAATTCTTTCATCGTTTTACCAGCTACTTTTTTATTCTCATCATACCAGCGAAAAGCCAAAGGGTTATCGCTTTCGGTTCCCTCATATTTTATTTCAGGGATGTTTTTAAAAAATTCTTTGTTTCCAGTGATTACTGACATAATTAATTGTGTTTAGTTTTTTATTTTTCAAATTATTGTAAGAATTAACAGCATCAATAAATTAATTGGTAATCACACCAAAAGCAACTTTTCTTCATTTTCTTTTTGGAAAAAAAATTGCAATTATCTAATCTATTTTACTCCACTTCTATCTCTATCTTGCTTCTATCATTATCGTTGAAGATACCAATCCATCAGCAGTTGCTGTAAGCGTTATGTTTCCTTTCTTCTCATTGGATTGAATAATTGCCAATGCCAATCCATTCAATGCCGTGTGTTTATCTCCTTTAAAAGATTCATGGCTTGTAGGATCTCCGCTGTCCACACCGGCAATAAATCCTTGCCCGGATATTTTAAACTGAATCAGGTTATTGGCACCCGGAACCGCAACCCCATTTTTATCAACGATAGTTGCCGTTATAAAAGACAAATCATTTCCGTCTGCGTGAATCACATTTCTGTCTGCTT
>DATCWN010000410.1:0-5929 GCA_036566285.1 Hanamia sp. | reverse complement strand
CACGAAACCATTTCAATGGCCGAAAGTGTTACATCGGGACTGATGCAGACTGCCTTTTCCACGGCGCCCGATGCTTCAAAATTTTATCAGGGCGGAATCACTGCTTATAATATCGGGCAAAAATACAGGCACCTTTTGGTAGAACCTATCCACGCTGAATCGTGCGATTGTGTATCTGAAAAAGTTGCAGGTGAAATGGCAATCAATGTTTGTAAATTATTTACGAGCAACTGGGGAATAGGCATTACAGGGTATGCGGTACCGGTTGCTGAATCGGGGCAAAAAATATTTGCCCATTATTCCATTGCCTGTAACAATAAAATTGTGTTGCAAAAAAAGATCATTGCCAAAAAGGAAGAAACTTTACGGGTCCAATTATTCTTCGTAAATGCGGTGTTAAAAGACTTTGCAATTTTACTTCGGAAAAAACAAATGGCCCATACATAGCGGGCCATTCAATTTCTTTTATAAAAAATTAAATTATTTTACTTCAAAAGATACTTTCTTATTTCCCCATAGCAAATTAACTTGTCCCTCTTTACTGATTGTAAAAGTTACCTTTTCAGAAGATGGATTCGCTTCGGATGCTTTTGTTTTTACACGCAATACATCTTCTTCCATTTTATAATCGAAAGCGCCCCATTGCTTCCAGGTTTTATTAAAAATGACTGTTACTTCATCGCCATTAAAAATAGTAAACAATCCATATTTACCGGCAGGTAAAGCGGCTCCATCAATCGTTACATTTTTATCTGTTTCAAAAGTGGTGGCTTCATTAGCGCCCGTGCGCCATACTTTTCCTTCCATTGGTTCCACATCTTTTCCAATGGTTCTACCTTTTATAGAAGGTTGGCTGTAATTGATAGTGATGGTGGCGCCGCTGGCAATTTTTTGAGAAGCTGTTGCGGGTGGGCTTGGCCTTTTGGATTTATCTTCAGCAGGTTTTTGTGCGCTTACCTGGGTAGTAAATAACCCAGCAAGCAGCACGAGTGAAATCAATTTTTTCATTGTATTTTTTTTAAGGTGAAAAAGCAAAACATTGAATCAAATATTGAACCAAAATTAGGTAAACAGGTTTAATAAATTTTATAAAATCAAATACCTCCAATGAGAGTCTTTATATTTTTTATTGATAAAAAAATATAAACATTAAAAGAATAAAAACTTATTTTACTGTAAAAAAAATAAAATGCTGCAACCCAATTTCAATCCTTTTCCTGAACTGGCAACCGAACGGCTCATCCTGCGCAGAATAACAGCGGACGATACAAATGAAATATTCAGGCTCCGTTCAGATGAACGGGTAATGAAGTACATAGATAAAGAAAGAGCCGCTTCCATAAAAGATGCCGAAATATTTTTCAACCTCATCAATGATTCCACAAATACCAATACAGGAATTACATGGGCCATTGCATTAAAGCAAAGCCCGGATAAAATGATTGGCAACATAGGCTTTTGGCGTTTGATAAAAGAACATTACCGCGCTGAAATTGGCTATATGCTTCATCCTGATTTCTGGAACAAAGGCATCATGAAAGAAGCGCTGGCAGAAGCAATTGATTTTGGCTTTAATAAAATGAAATTACATAGTATAGAAGCGCAAATTAATACAGGAAATACAACATCTGCCCACATCCTGGAATCAGTTGGTTTTATTAAAGAAGCTCATTTTAAAGAAAATTATTTCTTTCGGGGAACTTTCAGCGACACCATTGTTTATTCAAAATTAAATTCTGGCGCCACGCAAATTGTTAGCATTTGAACTCTGTCCTTTTTTGATAAAAAACAAATACTTATTCAATTTTTGAAAGGCGCGCACAATTCAATTATATTTGCAAACATTTTTAAGTTCCGAATCGCCGGTCAGGCAATAGGAATTTAAAGTTTTATTAATTTTGATTTTATGGTCCGGTAGCTCAGTTGGATAGAGCATCAGCCTTCTAAGCTGAGGGTCATTGGTTCGAATCCAATCCGGATCACTTTAAACCGGGCAAGCGTTCAAGATAGAAAGAACTTTGTCCGGTTTTTTTTTAATTGAAAACTATATGAGTACGTCAAAATTTTAAGCCATAATTGAAAAGCACTTAAAAAACTATGCAGTTATGAATGTTCAAATGGAGTCAACCTGGAAAGAAGTATTAAAAGAAGAATTTGATAAACCCTATTTTGAACAACTCACTTTATTTCTTAAAACCGAAAAAGCTTTAGGAAAAATTATTTACCCTCCGGGTAATTTATTTTTTAATGCTTTTGCAAAAACTCCTTTTGGAAAAATAAAAGTGGTAATACTTGGACAGGATCCTTACCATAATAAAGGGCAGGCACATGGATTAAGCTTTTCAGTCCCCAACGGAATTTCCAAACCACCTTCTTTGCTTAATATTTTTAAAGAACTAAAAAATGATTTGGGAATTCCTATACCTGAAACCGGCAACCTGGAAAAATGGGCAGAGCAGGGAGTTCTTTTATTGAATGCAAGTTTAAGTGTACGCGAAAATGAGCCGGGAAGTCACGGAAACAAAGGCTGGCTAACATTTACAGATCATGTAATAAAAAAAATTTCAGACGAAAAGGAAGGGATTATTTTTTTATTATGGGGCAGATATGCGCAGGAAAAACAAGGCTTAATTGATGAAACAAAACATTTTGTATTGAAAGCGGCTCATCCTTCTCCATTCAGCGCTGAGAGAGGTTTTTTCGGTTGTAAACATTTTTCTAAAACCAATGAATTGCTGATGAAGCAAAACAAAGAACCCATTGATTGGAGCCTTTAAAACATTTTTAAAATCATTTTTTTTGAAAAATTTCTTTGCAAAAATAATTGCGATTTGGGCGCTCATCGTTTTTATCATTACGATACTCCCGGTCGCGTTACTCATGTGGATCATTGGAATTATTGATGAACCCAAACGAACTGAGATTTTCCGGATTATTTCAAAAATATGGATGCGATTATTTTTTATTCTTACCGGATGCGGTTTGAAGATTATTGGCAAAAACAATTTTAAAGCCGGTCAGAAATATATAGTTACCTGTAACCATAATTCATTCATGGACGTACCTGTAACCACTCCATTTATCCCCGGTGCTAATAAGACCATTGCAAAGGCGGAAATGGCAAAAATTCCTGTCTTCGGGCTTATTTATAAACGCGGTTCCATACTGGTAGATAGGAACGATAAAAGCAGCCGGAGAGATAGTTTTAGAAAAATGAAAGAGGTTTTAAATTTAGGAATGCACATGTGTATTTATCCTGAAGGCACACGTAATAAAACGGATTTACCTTTAAAAGAATTTCATGATGGAGCTTTTAAATTAGCTATTGATACAGGAGTCTCCATTTTACCGGCAATCATTTTTAATACCAAAAAAGTATTACCTCCGGGTAAATTATTTTATTACTGGCCGACTAAAATGGAGATACATTTTTTACCGTCTATCCCTGTCAACCATGACGATAGTTATGAAGCGTTAAAGGATAAAGTGTATGGAATTATGAGTGACTATTATGTTTCTCATAAAAAATAAAGACTTTCTTATTATCCATATTTCCTTATTTTTTATTTTTTATTTTTTCATTCCCTGCGCTACTCTATCAGTTTATTTCGCATTCCATACATAAGCAGGCCGCCGATCGTTTTTGCCCCCACTTTACTTTTCATATTCTGGCGTATGGTTTCTATAGTACGTGGACTTAAAAAAATAATTTTAGATATTTCATCCGTGGTTTTGTCTTCACCAAGAAGTTGCAGAATTTTCAATTCCTTTTCACTGAAAGTTACCGGAATATTACTTCCATAATACTTACGAACATTTTTCTTTTGCATCAGCTTTCCCATTACCGCATTGTTCACCAATTGGTTAAAATAAAAATCTTCATTCATGCAGGTAATAATAGCCTCATAGATTTCATCGGGATCCGTTGTTTTGGTTAAATACGCATTAGCGCCCATTTCCATCATTTTGCTAATCATCTGCTGATCGTCATACATGGTGAGCACAACAATTTTGACTTCTTCGTATTCCTTGCGTAGGATTTCGATGGCATGGATACCGTCTATTTCTGGCATCCTGATATCCATTAGCAACACATCCGGCCTTTTAATAGCCATTTTGTGTAAAAGGTCATTTCCATCTTCCGCCTCCCAAATCATTTTTAAATTTTCTTTAGAACTCAGCGCCATTTTAATTCCATCTCTGAAAATTTTATGATCATCAGCAATGGCAATCTTAATAACATTTAACGACATTGGATTTCAGTTAGGGATAAGTGTAAATATTTAAACTATAACGGGTTTTTTACTAATCTATTATATAATGTTCAATTTCTTTTTACGATAAAAGTAATTTAAAATAAAAGAAGTATCACTAACATAACTTCACCATAATGTAAAGAAAAACACTAAGCTTCCTTTGTATTTTTACTTAAAACTACTACATTATTTACATCCCGAAGAAAAGGTAATCATACTTTTTTAATTCTTTATAAATCCTTTTACTTTTGAATGGTTGATTGTTTACTGGCAAAAGTGATTTTATTATTCAATCTGCCTCGGCTGGCGGGTTCTCTAAAATCCAATCCTAATTTTATCCTTAACAACCCTCTTTTGGCAAATCCAATCACGCTCACAATTTCTACTCCCACTTTAAAATCCAAACTACTCCAGGTAATTTTCCGCCTGGTTTTTTTATTTTAATTTTTAAAAATTAGTACAATTACGTTAGTAACTAACCTAAATTTTTAATAGTAATTTTACTATATTCACACCGTACAATTACCCCTTTTTACATAGTTAATATACGCTTTTAAACGAATGAAATGCTTGACTGGCAAGGATTACAAACAAAAATACTGTTTTTGAATCATAAAATGTCCTTTGTACAGGAATTAGTTTTTTTGGAAGTTAGCCTTCTGAATTAGAAAATAAACCACATTAAAAACCATAAAAAACTACAAATCATGACAAAAAATGCAATCTTAGAAACCAGAAATCTTGCCGAAGTAGGTGAAGATATTGGATTGGCAGAAGGTACTAAATTGGTAAACGCTTTCAGAGAAGCCAACCCCGATGCTACCCCAGGTTATTACATTGGTCGTAACATTCTTGATCAAATTCTTAACCAACCCGGTTGTGTAGGAATTAATTTCAAAAAATGCCTTTCTGAAAATAATGAAGAGCATTTGGTTTACACAGGAGTAGATGCAGATGGCAAAGACATTCTTACTTACTCTGTAGTAACCAATACCGGCGATATCGTAAAAGAAAATGGTATTGTTGCTGATAAAACTATTATTGATTGGGACTTGTTGGGATAAATAAATAAAAACAATTTGTGCATAATATTTAGGATATGTAGTTATATTTGACCTTTAAATATAAACTGCTATCATTAAAGTATTATTATACACAGGGATTTTTTCCACATTATTACCCTTAGTTTTTTACCTATTATTTAAACGAAATAATAAAAGTAAAGTGCTAAGGGTAATTTTATTTTACATCATATATTGTATAATAAATGAGGCATTAGGCTATTATCTGCAAAGTATAAAAAGTTCAAGTTTTGTACTTCTTCTTTCTTCTTTTACAGTCATAGAGTATTCCTTTTTTTGTTTTTTCATTTTTTTAATCCTTCCAAAAAACTCAATTAAGAAATCTGTTCCTTTTATATGGATAGCCTTCGTATTGTTTGCTGCTTTTGATTTTATTTTTATTAATAAAGCTAAAAAATTTGATTCCTTTGCATCTGGCATAGAATCCATTATAATTATTTTGCTGTGCATTTATTATTTATTTTCTCAAGTCAAAACTGTAAATAGTTTACTTCTGTATTCAACCTTCAACTTCTGGGTGATTATAGCATTTCTAATCTATTTCTCAGGTACTTTCTTTTTGTATATTATGACTGAGAATATGTGGGATGA
>DATCWN010000404.1:0-4784 GCA_036566285.1 Hanamia sp. | reverse complement strand
CCGGTTCCTTTTGCATAGTCAGTTTTCCATTGTATTTGGCGCCCAATTCTATTTCAAGAGTATCGGTAGTAATTTCGCCGTTTACATAACCCGACTTTTTTATTTCTAATTGTGTGGCCTTCACATTTCCACGAACCGTTCCGTAGATGATGGCCGATTTTGTGATGATATCGCCTTCAATAATTCCTTTTTCACCCAATACGACTCCACCATCCACCTTTACATTTCCAATTATTTTTCCTTCAATGCGTATTACGGATGAGCCTGTAAACTCGCCGGTGAAAACATAACCTTCTCCTATGATTGTTGAAATTTCCTGCTGGCTTATCTCCAAAGGTTTTTCTTTTGCGTTTTTCTTAAACATAATTTTCAAAGGGTTAAAAAAGATTCAGGATTTATTCTCTGGCCATTTTGGTGTACTTCGTAATGAAGGTGTGGCCCGGTAGAACGACCAGTGGAACCAATGTTTCCAATTTGCTGGCCAATGTTTACCTTCTCACCAGCCTTTACCAATATCTTAGATAAATGACCATACAACGTTTCAAAGCCATTGCCATGTTTTAAAATAATACAGTTTCCATACCCTCCTTTTATACCCGCAAACTTTACATTACCTTTTGCCGTTGCTTTTACAGGCGCTCCCATAGGGCCGCGGATATCAAGCCCTTGATGAGTCTCAACACCGTAACCGTCAAATGGATTTTCCCTGTGCCCGAAAGTGGAAGTGATGGACCCCGGATAAGGAAATCCAATGGGCGTGTATGAAATATTGTAATTTACTTTTTTAAGATACTCTTCATAAAAACTGCTGATTTCATCTATTGACAAAATATCATTGTCCGACTCACCACCCTGAGACTCATTAGAAACAGTTTTTACTCCCCTGGCCTTAAGGGAACTATTAATGCCGGATAATTCTTCATCAATCTTTGTAAACTTTTCACGAATGGCACCCGTATCTACTTCCGACAGTGTGGTATGCATGGTTTGCAGCCTTTTTGAAAGAGATGCCTGCAATTGATTTTGCTTTATTTTATTGAAGGTGAGATACGCGATGATACCTATCAGAGAGAGAAAAATTAAAGATATTCCTGCAAGATATTTTTTCCAGTTTACTATTAACTTACTTGAAACCTGGATAGGCTTTATGGTCTGTTGATTTTTATTTACAAAAAGGATGGTGGTTTTATCGGTTTTTCTTTTCATTCTTTCTGGTTGGCTTCATTCTCAAATAGGATTTTCACAACTGGTCGATAACCATATTTGAATATTGGAATCCAAATATTGCTTCTCTCTTTTCTTCACCTAAAATTAGTAACGCTTAAATCGCCGAATAATTGCCTTTTGTTAATAAGTAAAAGGAAAAGAATTTCAATCAACACAATTTATAGAGAAAGTTATTGTCGGGACGCCAACAGAAGCAGTTGATTATCAACTTTAATATTTAGCCTTAATCTCCTGATTTATTATGGGAGTCAAGTCCACAGCATGTTTTTTTATTTCCTGGACAAAATCATTTTCCTCATATTCCTTTACCGGATAAAGATGCAACTGCATTTGTGGCAACCGTTTTGTAAACTGAATGACTTTGTCATTTTCAAAGTGAATATGGGTAAATTGGGGGGAAAACACCGCTAAATCAATATCGCTATACTTATGTGGATTCCCTTTAGCATAACTACCAAAAAGCAATATTCTTTCAATAGTTACATCATTATCATGGGCACTAGCAACAAACTCTTTAACTGCCTTTATGATATCTTGTCTTGTAAGCATTGTTTTAAATTTTCAGCGTTTTTCAATAATTCATCTGTGTATGCTAGTGTGGTATAACTATAAATTAGTCTTTTATAATCAGGATATCTGCCTTCAATTTGGTATCTCTGTATGCTATCAATAAATAAACTCTGAATTGAATCAGGGGTAAATGAGGTATCAGCTAATAAATACTTTACATCATGAATTCTTGGAGGGTAATTATTATTTTTATTTTCCTTTACCCACAACGCCTTGCTTAACTTTTCTATACTTAAATGCACGCAAAACAAACAAAAAACATAATCTCTCTTCTCATACATAAACATGGCCCTTTCCCAATCTTGTTCTGAGGAAGTCAGCCAATAACTTATATGATCTTCTTTTGAAAGCATGGTGTAAAGTTAGATAATTTTATTATCCGTGAAAATAACACTCCTGTCTCATCAACTCAAAATCTTTTTCTTACCGAACAATGCCGGGGCCACTAAACTTTTCATGCAAGGCAAGTACCTGGGGAATCAGCAACTGTTGCTCATCATTGACTATAACGTAGTCGCATAAACGCAGTTTAGTTTCTTCGTCTATCTGCCTGTCTATGCGGGCCTTTACTTTATCTGCGCTTATCTTATCACGCTGCATGGTTCGCTGCATACGCAATGCCAATGGCGCCTTTACGCCAATTACAAAATCAAGGTATTTTTGCGCGCCGCTTTCAAATATAAGTGCGGCTTCTTTTATAAGGTAAGGAGCGTTTTGCGCCTTCATCCATTTCTCCGCATCTTTAATTGTTGCAGGATGCACCAAAGAATTAAGCAAGCTTAATTTTTCAGCATCATTAAAAACCTGTTCAGCTAAATATTTACGATTAAGCCCGTTATCGCTATAAGATTCTTTTCCGAAAGAATCTTCAATCTTTTTTTTTAAATTTTCATCTTCAGCCATTAATATTTTAGCGGCATCATCCGCATTGTAAACAGGAATTCCCAATGCCTGAAAGATGCGGGCAACCGTGGTTTTGCCACTGCCAATACCTCCTGTTAATCCGATGCGAAGCATGCAGATGATTTTAGTTGGACGATTTTAGATTAATGTACGATGTGTGATGTACGATGTAAAACATTACTGCACATCGTACATCACACATCAAACATTGTACATTGAAAAATTATTTTATGGGAGCGGGTGTATTTGCCTTATTCATACTGGCTGTCATCTCCATACTTACAGCGCTTTTCTCCATTTTAATATAGGAGCCGGGATTTATTTCCAGCAGGAAAGTGCCATCCTCATTTATTTTATTTACTGTGCCATGAATGCCTGCGATGGTAACCACTTTATCGCCCTTTTGCAAATCTTTCATAAATTGTTTTTGCAGCTTTGCCTTTTTTGCCTGCGGCCTTATCATAAACATCCAGAATACAAGAATCATTAAACCTAAAAATACAAATTGAAATCCGCCGCCACCACCCTGGCCACCTTGTCCTACCATTAAAAATACCGTTGCTAAATTCATATCACTTGTTTGTTTTGCTGCTGTGCAGCGGTTAAAAAATATTTATTTATCTGTTGAAATTACTTCACCAATTAATTGTAAAACCGGGAATGCCGGGTAAGCGTTTGAAACCACATTTACTTCTTTATGCACCGGCCCTACCCTTCCTTTACTATTAAAAACTACTTTTAAAAAACCTGTTTCGCCTGGTTGTATGGGCTCCTCTGGCTTTTCCGGAACGGTGCAGCCACAACTGGCTGATGCCGAAGATACAATCAACGCTTTGTTGCCTGTGTTGCGAAAGCGGTAACTAAAAACTACATTTTCACCATCAGTAACTTTGCCAAAATTATAAACAGAATCTATCATTTGCACCGTGGTAGTATCATTAAAATGCTGATTTGTTTTTGATAAATGTATATCGGCTTTTTTATCATTCTTCCTGATATCGCACGAAAACAGCGTACACAAAATACAAAGTCCAATCATCATTTTTTTCATTGTAATTATTTTTTTCAAAGATATTATAATGTGCTGTTTTTAAAATTCTTCTTGTGTATTTTATTTTGCGCAAGCAATTCTTTATGAATATTATCCAGGATGCCGTTGATGAAATGGCCGCTTTGCTCAGTACTATATTCCTTTGCCAGGTCAATATATTCATTGATGGTAACTTTTGGCGGAATGGTTTCAAAATACAGCAATTCGCATACGCCCATTTTCATAAGAATCATATCCAGCGCCGCTATTCTTTCCGAATCCCAGTTTTTTAGCTTTGGTTTAATAATCTCCAGGCAGTATTCATTTTTATCCAAAACACAATCAAGTAACTTAATAGCAAAGTCCATTTTTTCGGGCCCCACCATTTCACGGAAATTAAACTGTGAAGGCTTTTGGAAAAAGCCATTCATCAACATAATTGCTGTTTCCGCATCATCATCCCAATGAATAAACTTTTCTTCCACATCACTTACAAACAGGTCGTTATCCAACATGAGGTCTGAGAAAATAAATTCGAGTATCTTTTTTTCGGATCTTTTTTCGCGCGATTGTTCTAAAATATATTCTTTATATTCCGGAGAGTTTACTAAGGCCAAATAACTTTTCCGCACCAATTCATCATCTACTAAATATTTAATCTTTAATTGCTCAATGGTCTCCTTGAATGAATTATTTTCCAAAGCCGCCCAAATGATTTCATTGCCGGCAATCTTTATATTGATATGGAGATCATGTGCCGAAGGCAAATGCTTGGAAGCCTTTTGCAGGGCATCTTTTTCCGCGTACCGCGTTACTTCTATTATAAAATAAATAAGATAACCAAATAATTGACGGGAATGTTCCAGCTTCTTTTTAAGTATTTGTAATGGCTCTCCGGCGCGGGTTTCATTATTCATGGATTCAACGCTGTAAAGCGTTTGCATTACTTTCACCCGTATATTTCTTCTGCTTAGCATTCGTAAGAACTGGTTTTTGGCCTGCGAAGATAAATGAATTGATGAATTGTTAAAGAGGTAAATTGTTAAAGCCAATG
>DATCWN010000156.1:0-8117 GCA_036566285.1 Hanamia sp. | reverse complement strand
ACAAGTCAGTTTTATTTGCTTATGTTTTTTAAAATAATGAAAGGTAACCCTTTGAAAAAATTTTAAACTAGGTATTTTAAAAAGATTTTGGCTCATTCTTTCATCCATTTATCCAGGGCAAGGTAAACACCATTTGTCCAGCCGAAGCCATCCTGCGCAGGATATTCGCCACCACCGGCGTCAATATCTGTATCAACTACATTGTATTTCTCCATCATTTTACCGGAACTGAAGTACACTTTTTCATTGATATTCATCCAGCGTTTTGCAATGTTTTTTGCCAGGTCATTATAGCCATATTTTGCCAACCCCTGTATGGCAATCCATTGCAATGGCGCCCAGCCATTGGGCGCATCCCATTGCTGACCGGTATTTTCTGTCGTAGATATAAGGCCTCCGGGAAATAAAAATTTTTGTTCCAGTTTTTTGGCGATTCCTGCTGCTTGTTTTTTAGAGGCTATTTTAAAAAATAAAGGAAAAGCGGCGGCCAATGTCAAAGACTTTTTTTGTTCCTCGGCAACATAATCATAGTCAAAATAAAATTCATTCTCATCACTCCAGCAAAATTTATTTATAGATGCCTTTCTTTTTTCTGCTGCTGTTTCATATTTAAGAGAGTCTTCGTTTCTGTTTAATAAATGATACGCTTCAGCAATTGTTTTTTCAAGATTCCACAAGAGGCAATTCAAATCAATTGGGATTATTTCGGTGGTGTGGATACTTGAAAAATCATTTTTATTTTTGAACCATCTCGAAGAAAAATCCCAACCGGATTCTGCTGCGGCACGCAAATGCCGGTACCTGATTTTTTTATCTTTTGCGTTTTGTGCAAGCGCTATGTCTTCTTTAAAAGCTTCTGGTCGCGGCGTATCATTTTCGTCCCAATAATGATTTAAAATATTTTCATCGTTTAATAAAGCCACTCTTTTTTCAGATGGGCTCAAAGCATCCAGCTTCTCAATTCCGCTCATCCAAAAATGATGTTCTTTCACTAGCTGTGGCAAATATTCAATTAAAACCGTACTGCCTTTTTCTTCACTTAAAAGTGTTACCATACAGGCATAAAACGGTGGTTGCGATCTTCCCAAAAAATAAGTTCTGTTGCCGTTGGGAATGTACCCAAACTGATCAATAAGATGAGAAAAATTATTTACCATGTTTTGAATCAGTTCCACGCGTTTAGAAACTTGTAGCCCCAGCAACGTAAAATAGCTATCCCAATAATAAATTTCTCTGAAACGCCCGCCGGGTACTATGTAAGAATTTGGCAAGGGGACGAGCGAGCCTGATTTTGTATCAGATTTCCTTTCTAACTGGTCCCAAAGAATTTCAATATGTTGAGAAACGGACAGGCTGGTATCGCTTACATATTCTGAAGCACTATCTTTTGGTAAATCAAAATTGGCAGATACAAATGTGGTGAGATTAAAATCTTTTTTTAGTTTCTCCACCTCATAACGCTCATGTATAGACGCTAATGGAAATCTGGGATTACAATCCACAAACGTTTTGCTATCGGGAAAAATTTTCTGTAACTGAACCTGCTCAAATAATTCACCCAAAGAAAAAATGTCGTTTATAACCATTCTGATTTTATTTAAAAAAATAATAACCGGATACATTTTCTATACGCGCAAAAACACTTTCTTTCTATACATAAAATATAAAAACAACCACTCTACAAATACCATACAAATTGCTAAAACAACCGCGCTGTAAGGATCTCCAACAAGTTGGCCTAACCAATGAAAAAAGAAATCTGTTGAGTACACCCAATTGATAAAATGTCCCGACATATAAATCAGGATAGAATTCATGCCTATTACTTTTAAGAAAAATGCCCATTTTTTATGACCCAACACATCAATGATGTAATAAAAAACCGCTAATAAAATCAAGCTGATGCCACCACAACACAGAACGAATGAGCTGGTCCATAGATTTTTATTTATTGGGAAAACCAGATTCCAAACCAGCGCGATAGCGAGGGAAATGATGCCCGCAACTATTAAGAATAAGACCTTTTTCTTCTGATTCACAGGATTATTTTTCAATAAATTTCCTGCGAAAATACCAAGGAGCGCTGTACCAATTGCCGGAATTGTGGCAAGAAAACCTTCGGGGTCGTGAATCCCCTCATACAATTTTCCCGGCATGAACAAGCGGTCAAAATAGGAAGTGAAATTACCCTGCATAGTTAAATCTCCATTGGCAAAGCCCGGAGCAGAAGTAAATTTTAATAAAAGCCAATAGCCAATAAGCAATAAACAGAACCATACGATTTGCGCGCGTTGCTTACTAAATATGTAGATAATGTTGGCAAACATATATGCCAATCCAATTCTCCCTAACACGCTCCCAAAGCGCATTTCAGAAATAGGATGAATTTGTAAGCCGTTGTTGTATATAATACCTAAGAGCACTAATAGTAAACCTCTTTTGACTACCCGAATTACTAATTTGGATTTCGCCACTCCTTTTTCCATTTGCCTTCCAACGGAATAAGGTGTTGCGACACCCGCCAGAAATAAAAAGAGGGGGAAAATTAAATCGTAAAGATGAAATCCATTCCAGGCAGGATGTGTAAATTGTTCTGCAATGCTTCCAAAAAAAGGAGAACCGGAAGCCTTTGCAAGGTTGCCAAAAATTTCATCTACTCCCATAATCATAAGCATGTCTAAGCCGCGGAGGGCATCTAAAGAATAAAGGCGTGCAGAAGGTGTAATTGATTCCATGATATTTATCATTTAGCCCATTGCGTTATTAGGCCGCAAGAGCTTGTTTTAAAAAAATTTAATAATAAAAATTATACTGAAGTATTTAGAATAGGCTTTGTTTCAACGGTTGATTTCTTTTGTAAACGATTAAAAAAAATAAGGCTGATAATCAAAATACTTATAGGCGCCAATGAAAAATAAAAGGCCGCCTGGCCACCATAATGCTGAAAAATGTGCCCGGTTATTATGGAGCCGGTAGTACCACCTAACGCAGAAAAAATAACAATCAAGCCGCTCATTGGCCCATGTTGTCTTTTAGGAAGAGCACTAAGAATTACAGAATTAATTGCAGGATAAACCGGCGCCAGCAATAACCCTATTAATGGAAAAAGAAATGCAACAAAAGGTGCATCCGCCCAGCTATTGATGGAGCCAACCTGTACTTTTGACGCTAAAGGAATTATTAATAAAACCAAAACAGCGGCTGCTAATAAACAAACAATCAGCACGGCCAGCCAATGAATTTTCCTTAAAACAATGCCTGCTATAAATCTTCCTATTGCCGTGGAAGCTGCCAGGATACTCGCCATTTCAATACTTAGCGTTGTAGATAAATGCAATACTTTACTGTTGAAGGTAGGAAGCCAACTCATGATGCTTTGTTCAATCAATACATAAAAAAAAGCGCTTATTATAAAAACCAATACCAATGGCCGGATGGCCAGCCTGAACATGTCTGCAAAATCCTTGATAAAAGATTTTGCCTGCGCATCTTTTATTGATGATTCATCCAAAGTAGAACTTAATAGTAACAGGAATGCAACAACAGAAATACCAGCTAACAGATAATAAACATTAAGCCATGAAGTTGACGCGGGATTATTATTATCTACAAAAGCGCTGAAAATAAAGTAACCTGTTAGTATCCCAATCATGAAAAATGATTCGATAAAATTCATGAAGCTTGCATGGTCTTTTTTGTTGGAAGTAATGAGACCAATGGTGGCATACACGGAAACTTTTATTAAAGCAAAACTGGCTCCCGTAACAGCGAATAAAAGTTTTGTCATTGCAAAAACGCCAATAGAAGGCATAAGCAAACATGCGATAGTTACGAATGCAAGCGCCAGCAACATAGAGCGTTTGTAACCAATTCGTGTAATATAGGAGCCTACCAAAAATGAAGCGATAGCGATGCTGAGATCTTTGAAGGCTTCTAAAATACTTGCCGATGATTGTGTAATTCCATAATTATTTTGTACCTGTAAAATAACGGTGCCTACGCTGTTGAGTAAAATTGCAAAAACAAAATAATTAAGAAACAGAGAAAGTTTTATTCGCCAGTTTTGCATGCGGCTTTTGGTATTTGTACTATCGAATGTACAATATATTCAGTTATGCAAAATGCGTAAAAATATTTTTTGTTTTCTACCCTTCAATAAACTGTATTCAAAAAAAAGATAAAAAGATTATAAAAATTTCCTGAACTTAGTCTTCTGTTTTGTATAAAAAAAGGGCCCCGTAAAGAATTACAGGGCCGTATAACACTTGATTAAGAAAAATTTATAATTAAAATCTTGTTGTAAATCCAAGATTAATGGTATAGTCTGCAAAGGCAGCATCGCCCCTGGCAAATACACCTGTTATGTTGGTACGTATTTTATCGGGTACACTTTGTGTGCGATTGCGTTCTAATGCGACTGGAACGTATGCATACAAATTAATTTTTTTGAAACTATACGTAAGGCCCGGCTCAGCAGATATTATATAGCCTGGTCTACGAAATCCCTTGCTTCCACCTATTAGGTCGCGAACTGGCAAACATTCATCACGAATGCCAAGTGAAACAGTAAGTGATTTAACGGTGTAATTCGCCCCAGCTCTTATCATGAATTGATCCGGAACACTCATGGTACTGCTTTCATACAAAATGCTACTTGCTGAAGGAGCGCTGCCTCTTGAGGTTGAAACTCCATTTTGCTCGCGTGGGCTTATTAAATAATAACAATTGGTATATACACTGAAGCGTTTTGATAAATTATAATACGCATTCATTTCTGTACTGAACCCTGTGCCTCCATCGCCTAATTGAATGGATTGATCAACTGGCCCCAGAAGTTTTGTAGAATCGTTTTTTTGGAAAAAGTCCTGGTATTTGTAATCGCCCGTTGCCAATTTAATACCCAAACCAAATTGAATATTTCCTTTAAGTGATTTAGCCGGATCAAGTACCCAACGGTATGCCGTTAAACGAATGTCGCCTAATCCGAAAGAATGGGTACTATGCCTTGTCTTTCCATCATGCTCATATAAAGAGGAACGTGAGTTTGCTAAAATAGGAGCATCGAAAGAAAATGACCACCATTTATTAAGATGGCGGGTAAGAGTCAAATCAAGTGTGTAAGAATGATTAATTACTTCACTCCCTTCTCTCACCCTTTGTTTTTGTTCATCAGGCCCTGAAAAATGGCGGAAGGATTTATAATAACGATTATTTACATTGAACTCCCATTTAGAAGGTATGGCCGCCTGGCCGGAATGATCAATAGTACAGATTCCACCGGTACTTCGGATAGCCACACATCCCTGGGCAGCGACATTATTTGAAATAGCTAAGATTGAAAGTGCGAATGAAAACTTCAGTAATACTTGTTTCATAAAAAAAAATTTAATTGTGAATAATTTTTTTTAATTACAATTTCATTTTTAAACGATCCACTACAAGGTCACCTACTTTTCTTCCATACTCATTGCTTATGAGGCATGTATAATGAAAATGAATGCCCCCGTAAAATCTTCCTAAATTATTTTCTTCCGCCGCGTGCCGGAATGATTTATAACTACGGCTGTCAATGCCGAATTCTATTTCAGAGGAATCAGTATAAGAAAAATTATCACCAAAAATACTGGTCAGGGCTTCTGCCGCAGACGCCGAACAAGTGGAATGGCCACAAGTATATTCAGGGAAAGGCGGAGTTTGCAGATGTGGTTGCCAGTTGGCATCAAAATACTTATTGATGACCGTTTCAGGTCTTACTGTATTATGCCTGTATTTCTCATCCCAGCACTGGATGAAAGCATCAAACAAAGCAATGCTGGTTTTCGTGTACGCATATACGGTAGTTGCGAAATCCGCCTTTGCTTTTTCAGCAGCAATGCCCACAATGCTCATCCAATGGCCACCCGGGGAAAACTTCTTACTTCCAAACATGACATGTCCGGAAACATTTAGTTTAAATGGATTATCGTCCCAAAAATCGGCTATATGCTTTTGCTCAGGTGTCAGATTTTCTATGGCGTGTTTACTTAACATTACTTGTTTGTAATAATCGCTATTGGAATCCGTCACATTGAACTTATAAGGAGCCGGCGGTATAAATTGTGTAGCGCTGTCCATTACCACGGGCCGAATTTTGTTCCAATGCGGTTCCATTGCCGATGCGTAGGCCGGGGGAGTAGGAACCCACCTACCCGGTTCGTCAGTTACAGAATACTTTTCAGCGCTTCTTGTTTGCGCATAATTATCTTTTTTACTCCAGGCTGAAATGGCATCGGAAATAGTATCAGAAAAAGCCACTGAATTTTTGAAAACATCAGAAGGCATTCCGTGATCTGTTGCGAGTTTTTTAAGACTATCCACATATTCATCCATGCTCCCTTCGGGGAAAGTAACTGAGCTTCCCAATTCACAATAAGCCAATAAGGATGCAAATTCAAAATCAATTTTTTTACCTGCTTCCGGTTTTGGTAAAACGGTAAGGCCGTTTACCTGGCCGGCAAGAGAACGATAATGATTGGGATAGCCCGCTGCTATTACTTCGTAAGCGGCCACGCTGGCATATAAATAATTTCTTGAAGCCACAATGGGACTGAAATTATTTCCCATTACCACGCCATTTAAGTGATACACTGTCTTTGAAAAGAGATCAGGGTTTTTAAAAATCGTTGCGTAGTCGTTTTTAGAGTTACATCCCCAAAATGCGCAGATAACAATACATAATAAATATAATTTTTTCATTTTTTTAGAAAAATTAAAAATAGTTGGTAAACGAATAATTATTGATGACCCACTACATTCATAATGATCAGCAATCAATAATAAGAAAAGTAATGAAAAGGTATTACGCTTCCATAAAATCCGGAGGCTGTTCCGGCGACATGTGAGGAGATGAAAGTAAATGAGGTGAATCCAGGGCCGGTAAAAAATTCCGGGTGTTTTCATCAGGGATTAAAAAGTTATATACAAATGAAAAATCATCGTAAACACTCTGAGGATTTTGGGGGCCGGCTGCTTTATCCGATTTTTGAGAATTATCATGTTGGGCTATGCCATTGGCTTTGGCAAACAAATCGTTACGGGCAGTTTCGAGGTGCATCTTTTTGGTGTTGGGAATACACATCAGGTAAAGGGTATCGTTGGCAACTTTTTGCTTTACGTACTTATACAATATACCGTCTATTTGTATTTCGCCATCGCATCTTTGAAATGCCGCCCAGCTCGTTTGGTAAGGAAGATTCAGGGGAACTTTTAATTCAACCAACTCCGATTCATTATATAAATTATTATCCAGCCCCTCTTCCAATTGAGCGTTTACTTTGTGTTGCATAAAATCAATCACAAACCTGTATCCAACTACGTTGAATAGAAATAAAACAATAAAAAATAAAGAGGCTATTTTTTTCAAGTTCTTTATTTAAAGTGATACAAGGTACTAAAGTATTGGAATTTTTTTAAAAAAATAATCCAATTCATCACTCTTTTAAATTTTTCATAAAGACGATTGGTCCCTATGTTTTATTCTTACTTCATTTGAACTCATCTGTATTTTCATAGTTTTAATTCTCCAATTTATCCTTTAGGTTTGCCTCATAAAATAAAGACTAAATGTACGATTTGCAAGAATTTTTATTGCCTATAAATGTGGCTGCACTTAACAACGATAATGCGTATAATGACAGCCAGCTCGCAGGTATCATTAAAATTTACGAAGAAGAATTACCTGATTTGGAAGGCATTGATTTAGTGTTACTGGGAATTAATGAATTTCGCGGAGAGGGGTTTGTTGCAAAAGAAAATGCTGCTGATTCTGTGCGCAGGCAATTTTATCAATTACATTACTGGCACAAGGATATTTATATAGCAGACCTGGGAAACGTGAAATGCGGCGCCTCCTTAAATGATAGTTATTCAGCAGTAAAAATAGTAGTAAAGGAATTGTTGGAAATGAATAAAACGGTAATCATTCTTGGAGGCTCGCATGATAATACGCTGGCGCAATACTTTGCCTACAAAGACCTCAATAGAATTATTGAAGCCACGGTAATTGATGCCACTATTGATCTGAGAAGCGAATCCTCTTTAAGAAGTGAAAACTTTTTAATGGAAATGCTGACGGGTGA
>DATCWN010000374.1:0-3772 GCA_036566285.1 Hanamia sp. | reverse complement strand
CGGCACACCAGAACAGCTTTTGAATCAAAATTTCAGGCATATCCAATCCTGGAAAGAATACGGATTACTGAAAGACGCTGAAGACACTTTGCTGAGCGGAAAAATTCATCAAGATGAAATCCATTTCATTACAAGTTTCGGAAAGGAAGTATGGTTCGACTATAAGTTTGTAAAGTTTGTAAATAAGGGTCAGTCTCATCTTTTGCTATTGATGAATGATATCACGGAGAGAAAGCAGGCAGAGGATGCACTCAGGCAAAGCGAGCAACGTTATCGCCAGATCGTAGAAACCGCACATGAAGGCATTTGGCTGATAGATGAAAACAATGTAACCACTTTTGTGAATAAAAGAATGTGCGAGATCCTCGAATATTCACAGGAAGAAATGCTTGGGAAACAGAATTATTATTTCATGGATGAGGCAGGGAAACAGGAAGCTTTAAAAACCATCAAAAGAAGAAAGCAAGGTATTGTAGAAAGCTTTGACGTGCGTTACATTACCAAAGGCGGAAGAGAAGTTCTGGCCCACATTTCAGCCAACCCGATCTTTGATGAGGCGGGAAATTATAAAGGCTCACTAGGCATGGTCTCAGATATTACAGCGAGAAAAAAACTTGAGGATCTTCTTGGAAAATCTAACAGGCTCGCACGCATGGGAAGCTGGGAGATTGATGCCATCAAGGGGACGGTTTACTGGTCTGATATCACCAAAGCGATTCGTGAGGCAGATCCTGATTTCGAGCCCGATTTGGCCACAGGCATTCACTATTTTAAAGAGGGTAAAAACCGGGATATTATAGAGCAAAGAGTAAAGGAGTGCATTGAAAAAGGCACTCCCTGGGATGAGGAATTGCAGATAATTACCCAAAAAGGAAACCTGAAGTGGATTCGCACCATAGGCGAAGCCGAATTTAAGAATGGAAAATGTATAAAGGTTTATGGAAGTTTCCAGGATATTGATGCCACCAAAAATGCCCAAATAGAAGTTTTAAAAGCGTATGAAGAAAAAAATACCATCCTCGAAAGTATAGGCGATGCCTTCTTCACCGTTGACAAAAACTGGATAGTAACCTACTGGAATAAAGAGGCGGAAAAAGTATTGAGAATATCACGGCATGAAACCGCGGGTAAAAATATATGGGAAGTTTGGGCTGATGGAGCAGACACCGATTTCTATAGTATTTGCCATAAAGCCATTGCAGAAAATACCGTACAAAATTTTGATACCTTTTATGAAAAGTTGAATGGCTGGTTTGAAGTGAGCGCCTATCCGTCACCTAACGGTCTGTCTGTTTATTTTAGAGACATTACGGATAAAAAGATGCTGCAGCAGCGATTACTGGAAGAGCAAATGAACAAACAAAAAGAAATTGCCAGGGCGGTTATGAATGCACAGGAAAGAGAGCGGACAGGCATCGGGGAAGAGCTGCATGATAATGTAAACCAGTTGCTGGCAGCTTCCAAATTATATCTGAATCATAGTCTTACCCAGCCAGATGGGGATCCCGAATCTGTTAGAAAAAGCATGGACTACATTTCCAATGCCATGGATGAATTACGAAAATTATCGCATGCACTGGTGGGACCTACACGCGATAAAACAATGGGATTAATTAATTCCATTGAAAAATTGATCGATGATGTATCCTCAGTAAAACCTATAAAAATTAATTTTCTGTATGGCACTTATCAAGAAGAGGAAAGTGAAGCAGGCTTAAAACTGGTTATCTATAGAATTATCCAGGAGCAATTGAATAATATATTAAAATATGCAGACGCCTCAGAAATAAAAATAGAACTGAAAAAAGAAACGGAGTATTTAATCGTTTCCATTAAAGATAACGGCATAGGCTTCGACACTTCTATAAGCAGTAAAGGCATAGGGCTGAAAAATATTAAGCACAGGGCTGAGCTTTTTAACGGTATCGTTCAAATTAAATCTTCACCCGGCAATGGCTGTAAAATGAAGATTATTTTTAAAACTACTTAAAGCTAAAGCAAACTTCTTTTGTAATCTACAAAGGTTAGACCGCAGATCTGCAATCAATGCTCATTTATGCCTTGCAATGAAATCGTATTTTGAATGGATGAACCTTCAAAATTTAAAAGACACTATAATTTTTCAGGATGGCCTTGTACAAAAAGCTACTCTTTGTAAATTTTAATTTCGATTTTACCATCAGAGGTTACCGTGCCGCGGTACATGCCTTCGGTATTAAAAGGCATAGCTACATTCCCATTTTTATCCAATGCAATCAGGCCTCCATCGCCGCCCATATCTTCTACCTTTTTTATCACTATCCGCCCCGCATCTTCTACAGAAAGATTCTTGTATTCCATCAAAGCTGAAAGGTCGTAAGCTACCACATTTCTAATGTAAAATTCGCCCCAGCCGGTACAGGATATTCCAACCGTTTTATTATTAGCATAAGTGCCGGCGCCAATTATGGGGGAATCTCCGATGCGGCCATATTTTTTGTTCGTCATGCCGCCGGTGGAAGTACCTGCGGCAAGGTTTCCCTCATTATCCAAAGCTACAGCGCCAACCGTTCCAAACTTATAATCTCTGTTAATGGTTCCTAATTTTGATTCATTAAAACTGTGATTCAATTTATTTTTGAGAGAATCTTCTTTTATCGCCTTCTGAAGGCTCTGCCACCTTTCTTTAGTAAAAAAATATTTTGGATCCACTATTTCTAACCCTGCTTCTTTGGCAAATTTTTCAGCGCCCGGGCCAGCCATCATTACGTGTTCCGATTTTTCCATCACAGCCCTCGCCGCACTGATTGGATTTTTTATAATGGTAACTCCTGCTACGGCACCGGCAGACAAATCCTTGCCATTCATAATTGCCGCATCCATTTCATTTCTGCCGTCGTGTGTAAATACAGCGCCTTTGCCCGCATTAAACAAAGGATTGTCCTCGAGAATATTTATAGCGGCTTCCACGGCATCAAGACTGCTTTTACCTGCTTTAATTTTTTCATAACCTGCGGCCAACGCCTGTGTAAGAGCAGTGGTATAGGCTTTTTCTTTTTCCGGGGTCATATTTTTTTTCAAAATGGTTCCGGCTCCGCCATGAATTACCATTACATACTTTTTGCCCGTGCTTTTATTCAAGGCTTTGGACTTTCCGCTTCCTTCGTTTGAATTTCTCAAATCAATGGAATGTGTTGCCATAGCAACGTTTGCCTTATCGCCAGGAACAATCGAAGCGGATGGCATCATACTTTTCTGAGCCTGCAATGACGATCCGTAAATCAGAAAAATTAATGGTAAAAGAATTAATTTTTTAAAAGATAAAACCATTGAATCTATTTTTATTGTTTTTAAAAAACACAACTAATTTACAAGCCTATTCCTCACTCCTGGGGTAATCGAAAAATAAAAATCCTTTTGCAGCACTTTTAAAATCAATCCAGTTTTTTGTTGTTATGGTAAGCGCATACACAGCGCAGGTGGGCATATTATAAATCGGCGAGCATTCAAGAGAATTGATAAAATCGGTAATGCCCGGATTGTGTGCAAACAATGCGATGCTATCAAATTTATCTTCTAAATTATATACTGCATCATAAAAATCTTGTACGGAAGCTTCATATAAAGAAGGAATAATAATCAGCTTGCTTTTCTTTATGTCGAATTCGTGCATAAAAATTCCCGCGGTCTTTCTGGCACGTTTGGCCGGGCTGGAAACAAAGGCATCAATTTTTATTTTTTTATTCTTAACCCTTTTTGCCATAACGGGAGCATCGCGCTTGCCGCGTTCATT
>DATCWN010000344.1:0-8287 GCA_036566285.1 Hanamia sp. | reverse complement strand
GTCTTTGGATTTAATTAAACCTATCTGCTTTTAATAAAATTTTTGCTGTAGAAAACATTAAACGATTTTCATAACAAAATTGAAATTTCCAACAAACAAAACCTATAAGTAATTCCTACTAAATCTATACGTGTAAATGAGTATTTTTAGTTGTTTTGAAAGGAATTTGGTTATTGACTACTTTTTTTTACTACTTCAACAGTTTTTTGCAACCATTCTGTAAATGCACTGAAACAGGTTGTTACTAAAATTTATGATCCTTCTTTCATTATAAAAAACCGCTGGCAGTCATGAATAGAATTAAGGAAAATTGCTATAATCCCAGTCGTATAAGCCACATGAGCCTGGTAATTTTCTTTCCATGCAAGAAATACTCATAATTCTTTATTTCCGGATTTTGTGGATTGCAGGGAAATGAATTCTTTTGGCGTCAGCTTGATTATTTTTTTAAACTGCTTGTTGAAGTGAGAGATATTCTCAAAGCCACTTTCGTAGGCTACTTCACTGATGTTGTGATTTTCTTCTATCAATAATTTACATGAGTATTCCACGCGTATTTCATTAATATATTGTATAAATGATTTGTTGGTTCTTTTCTTAAAGAACCTGCAAAAAGAAGTGGGCGTCATATTTACCTGTTGCGCCACCTGGTCAAGCGTTATTTGTTCTTTGAAATTTGCGATCATAAATTTATACACTTTAATTATTTTATGGTTTTGACCTTCATCAAATGAGTTCACAAAAACATTGCTTGAAAGCAGTTCAAGTTTAGGAGAAGAAGCTACAGCATTTAAAATAGAGAAGAGGAGACTGATCCGTTCAATGCCCTGTGTATCTATTAAAGAAAGAAGTTTTTCTTTTACAAATTCAATGGTCTTTTCTTCTAAAACTTTAATACCTCTGGAAGATTGCTTAAGCAAATGACTGATGGAGATTGCTTCTGAAATTTTATCAAAATCCACTCCCGGAAAATTTTTAATGAAATGAACGGCGATGCTTTGAGAATAGTTGTCGCTATTTTTATTATTATCACTTCTCCACTCGTGTGGAAGGTTGGAGCCAATGAGAAAAAGTTCATTTTCTCCATAATTTAAAATTTTATCGCCTACAAACAAAATTCCTTTCCCTTTAATAACCAAGGTTATTTCCAGTTCTGGATGATAGTGCCACGGATTGTGGAGATAGGGATTTGCATTCCTCCACGCTTTGAATGATTCGGTGGTGGTTTCGATATGTCTCATTAAAACAGGTTTCATCAATCTTGTTTTATTTATTATAATCTTTTTTGATTAGGGATAAAATTGCATTAGTTATTGTCAGTTTAGTATTAGAATTCAGGTTTCAAGGATTGTATTTTTGGTTTAGTAAACAATGCCTAAAACTCTATTTCAAAATTAACTAAAAAGAAATTACCATGAAAAGGAAACGCAACTCGCCCCACCCACCATGTTTCCGGATTTTAAATCCCAGGTTTAGATTCATTGTAGGATTGATTTTATTACAATTAGCATGCAACGGATTGTATGCTCAAACCCAAATGATCAATGGTGTGGTTACAGATTCACATGGCCCACTATCCAACGTATCCGTCACGGTACAGGGAAATTCAGTGGGAACCAATACCGGGAATAACGGCCGGTACACAATTCAGGCGGTAGAAGATGCAGTCCTGATTTTTACATCGGTTGGTTACAAAACTCAAAATGTCGCGGTAAATAAACGTAAAGTAATTGATGTAGTAATGATTTTGGATCCGAAATCTCTTGGAGAAGTGGTAGTGGTTGGATATGGTACAGCTAAGAAAGCCACTATTACCGGCTCAATAAGTACCGTGGCCGGAGAAAAACTAAAGGCGGTGCCCAATGTTAACTTTTCTAACAGTTTGGTAGGAAGATTACCAGGATTGGTATCCACAACGCGTTCGGGTGAACCCGGAAATGACGGTGCCTTATTAAGAATAAGAGGATCAAATACTTTAGGAGACAATTCTCCCTTGGTGGTCATTGACGGGATTGCCAATAGAAATTTGGAGCGCCTCGATCCGGCGGATATTGAAAGTGTAACTATTTTAAAGGATGCCTCTGCTGCCATTTATGGTGCTGAAGCGGCAAATGGTGTTATTCTGGTAACTACAAAAAGAGGGGTTTCAGGAAAGCCAAAAATAAGTATTAGCCTTAATCATTCCATTAGTAAACCCACCGTACTTCCTAAAGTAGCTGATGCGGCAACCTATGCACAAATGTTAAATGAAATAGCTTTATATAGTGGAGGAACTGCCGTATATACGTCCGAAGAAATCCAAAAATATAAAGATGGCTCTGAGCCTTTTAAATACCCTAATACCAATTGGATATCAACCGTTTTTAAACCCACTTCCCAACAAAATTATGGTAATGTCTCTTTATCGGGGGGATCAGAAGGGTTAAAATATTTTGTTTCAATTGGATCCAACTATCAGGATGGTATTTATAGAAACAGCGCCACTAAATATTCACAAGCGGACTTTAGAAGCAATATAGACGCTAAGATTTCAAAGAATATAAAGTTGAGTCTGGACTTAGCCGGACGCCAGGAGAACAGAAACTTCCCAACCATTTCTCAACCCTTGATTTTTGATTATGCAGTGACACGAGCCTTACCTAATGTGATCGCATTTTATGCGCCAGGCTTTCCGGGGAGCAATTTTGAAGGAGGAAATAATCCTGCTGTAATAACTACCAGCCAAACCGGCTATAATAAGGATAAGCGTTATTATATGCAAAGTAATTTAAAGTTGGATATTGTAATTCCGTGGATTAAAGGTTTGTCTGTTACTGGCAATGCCTCTATTGATAAAAATATCCTTAACCAAAAAATATGGAGAACTCCCTGGTATCTTAACACCTGGGATGGAACCACGCTTGATGCTAATCAAAAACCGGTAATAACACAGGTAAAAAGCGGTTATGCTGATCCCAACCTGACGCAGTATATGGAAGATGGAAACAGAAGTACTTTAAATGCCCTGATCAATTATGAGACCAGCATTTCTGATAAACATAATCTCAAAGTATTAATAGGAACAGAGAAAAGTGTCGGAAAGGTATCCAATTTTTCAGCCTATCGGAGATATTTCCTGTCGAATGCACTGGATCAAATGTTTGCAGGAGGTGATCTTGAAAAGGACAATTCCGGATCTGCGAGCCAAACCGCGCGTTTAAATTATTTTGGGCGTTTCAATTATGATTATTCATCAAAATACATGGTTGAATTCCTTTTTAGATATGATGGTTCCTATATATTCCCTACAGATAAACGATTTGGATTTTTTCCGGGAGTTTCAGTAGGATGGCAGTTAGCCAAAGAAAAGTTCTGGAGAAACAATTTATCCTTTATCAATAATTTTAAAATCCGTGCTTCCTGGGGTCAAACAGGGAACGACCGGATAACAGAATATCAATACCTGTCAAGCATGGGCTTTGGTAATACCTATGTTTTTAATGGAGATGTTCAGGCAAAAACAATCAATGAATTGCGTA
This sequence comes from Hanamia sp., assembly GCA_036566285.1. Lineage (GTDB taxonomy): Bacteria > Bacteroidota > Bacteroidia > Chitinophagales > Chitinophagaceae > Ginsengibacter. The sequence continues at coordinate 4,769 of DATCWN010000344.1, read as the reverse complement.
TAGCAAATCCAAACGTTACCTGGGAAGTGGCAACCCAATCTAATATTGGTTTTGATGGTGAATTATTAGATGGAAAAATCAAATTGTCGGGAGATTATTTTTACAATCTCCGTTCCAATATCCTGGCCTTCAGAAACGCTTCGGTGCCTACCTCAACAGGATTAACGCTTCCTATGGAAAATATTGGCAAAGTGATTAATAAGGGTTACGAATTTCAGGTGAGCTATGGAAATAATGTGGGCGCTTTTAGCTATGATATATCCGTAAATGGAGGATATGCTAAGAATGAAATTAAGTTTTGGGATGAAACACCCGGAGCACCTGATTATCAAAAATCTACAGGACATCCCATGAATTCAAATTTGTATTATCTGGCTGAGGGGATATATGAAAATCAGGCCGCAGTGGATGCTTCGCCTCATTGGGCTGGTGCTCAGCCTGGTGATATTAGATTTAAAGACTTTAATGGAGATGGAAAGATAGATGGATTAGATAAAGCTCGTGATGACAGATCTAATATTCCCACGTTTACAGGTGGAATCAGTATGGATATAAGATATAAAAGTTTGTATTTGTCTGTGTTGTTCCAGGGAGCTTCGGGGGGCGTACGCTATGATAGTATTACTCACTCAGGTGCTATTGGAAATTTCTTTCAGGAAGATGCTGAAGGGCGATGGACACCCAATAATACCAATGCCTCTAAACCCCGAACCTGGAATGGAAGTGGTGCTTATTGGACCCAGCAATCTAATACCTATTGGCTGCAAAGCACGGATTATCTAAGGTTGAAAAATATTGAAGTCGGGTACAGTATTCCTGAAAAAATATATAATAAGATGGGCATACAGGGAGCCAGAATATATTTTAGTGGATTGAACCTTTTGACATTAGATCATTTAAAGAATTTCGATCCGGAATCCATCTCAAACATTACCTACCCACTGAACAAGGTATTTAATTTTGGTTTAATTGTAAATCTATAAACTTATTTTTATGAAAAAGATAAATTCTATTCCGTCAGCTATAGCTATTTTATTTACAGTTATCCTTGTAACCTCATGCCATAAAGATTTTCTCAATACAAAACCATTAGGTGAAATATCCCAATTAGATGTATGGAGTGACCCCACTCTTACTGAAACTTTTGTCAATGGCATCTACAACACATTGGAGAAACCTTTAACAAAATATAGCAGGTCGATTTTTGCTGATGAATCTCAGCGAAGATCCAATAACGCAGTACTTAATTTTAATAAAAGCCTTTTAACGCCAGATCAAATCCCCGGGTGGGTTGGTGGTAATACAGATCCCTACATGTTATGGCAGCCTTTATATTCAAGTATCCGGTCCTGTAACTTATTTTTAGAAAATATTGCAAATGTACCTGACGATAACAAACTAATTGATGGTAAAACTTTAAAGCAAAGACTTACCGGAGAGGTTCACTTTTTAAGGGCCTGGTTCTATTTTAATTTGACTAATTTGTATGGCGGAGTTCCTATTATTACTAATGTGTACCAATTAACTGATTCTTTTTCCATAGGACGGAATTCTTATGCAGAATGTATAAAGTTTATTGTAGCAGATTGTGATACGGCTGCCAGTTTGTTACCATTGATACAAAGTGGTAATAATAAAGGACGCGCGACCAAAGGTGCATCTCTGGCACTCAAGTCTAGGGTATTACTATTTGCAGCAAGTGACTTGCATAATACACAAGTATTTCCAGGTTATTCTAATCCTGAATTAATTGGGTATACGGATGGGAACCGGACAGCCCGCTGGCAAGCAGCGAAAGATGCAGCTAAAGCGGTGATTGACCTGGGATTATACAGTCTATACAAACCAAACCCTGCTCCGGGCGATTCCGTCAGTCTCAACTTTGCTAGTATGTTTTTATCTCAGGATAATGTCGAAGATATTTTTGTAAAATATTATATCCCTGTGACTACTGTGTATGTTCAACAAATGTGGCTGCTGAATGGCCCGAATGGGTATCATGCACAAGGAAATAATACGCCCATTGGCAACATGGTAGATTCTTATGAAATGAGAGACGGATCTTTATTTGATTGGAATGATCCTGCGAAGGCTTTGGAACCGTATAAGAACAGGGATCCCAGGTTTTATGCCGATATTCTTTATGAAGGAGCCAAATGGGCAAAGCGCCCTAGCGACGTTGGTGGTATTGACCCTGTGGGGATTATTCAGGTAGGTAAATGGAGAACATGGAATAGTTCAACGAATGCTGCAGTGGATGTATGGGGGCTTGATACTCCTAACGGTCCTATCGAAACCAATAATAGTTCCGCTACCGGGTATTATTGTCGTAAATTCTTAGATCCTACATTGACAGGACCTTATGAAACCAATATTCAACCCTATACCTATCGGTATATCCGGTTTGCAGAAATACTTATGAATTATGCAGAGGCTTGTTTGGGATTGGGGCAAGAAGAGGAAGCGAGAACTTATATAAATATGATAAGAAAAAGAGCTGGGATGCCTGATGTTACTAAATCCGGCCAGGTTTTGATTGAACGTTATAGAAATGAGAGAAGAGTTGAATTTTATAATGAAGACAAACGTTTTTTTGATGTGCGTAGATGGGTAATTGGTCCTAAAGCTTATACCGATGTTACTAAAGTAACGGTGGTGTATCAGCTTAATCCTGATCATACGACCGCTACTATCCCAACCATAACGCCGCAACTTTTGGAGAAGAGAAGCTGGATAAATAAGGCGTACTTCTTTCCGATTAACAGAGATGAAATGAATAAGAATTCTAAATTAATCCAGAACCCGGAATATAATTAAGCAAACATTTGCTGAAAATAATATGTTGTTAATTAGCTAAAAATAAAATTTTAAATCCAAAATAAATACTGGCTGCGACTTACGAATCAGGGTATTTATAAAATCCGGGAGGAGACAATTATGGTGAGTAATTCAAATATATTTGAAACAAAGACAATTGGGGTAGTTACGAGGAAGCTACTTCCTTTTCTTATGCTTTTGTATCTGATAGCCTATCTTGACCGCTCCAATATTTCAGTAGCGGCCTTGCAAATGAATGCGGATTTGGGACTATCTGCAAAGATGTATGGCCTGGGTGCAGGGCTGTTTTACGTAACCTATATTATTTTTGAAGTTCCCAGCAACATAATTTTAGTAAGGGTAGGCGCACGAAGATGGATAGCCCGTATAATGGTTTCCTGGGGTATCGTTGCTGTAGGAATGGCCTTTATTCATACACCCCGGCAATTATATGGAATGCGATTGCTGCTGGGAATGGCCGAGGCTGGATTTACTCCGGGAATTATTTATTTCCTCAGCCAATGGTTTCCTTCCGGAAACAGGGCACGCGCAATGTCATTTTTTTATATCGCAGCAGCTCTGGCTTCTGTAATTGGATTACCTATTTCAGGAGCTTTATTAGAAATGCATGGGACATGGGGGTTTGCAGGTTGGCGTTGGCTTTACTTAATAGAAGGCATACCTGCATTGGTACTGGGTTTTGTAGTGCTTAAATATCTTCCCGATAATATTCAGAGTGCTGGCTGGCTGCAAGCTGATCAGAAAAAATGGCTTTCCCAAAAAATTGCTGGCGAATCTCAATCTGTTCATGGTGAAAAGAAAGAAGAATGGCGACATATTTTTTCCGATTTAAAAGTATGGTTGTTAAGCCTTTTTTGGTTGTTGCAGGCATTTGGCACTATTGGAATTACCTTATTCCTGCCCCAGATTCTTAAAGGTATTTCCGGGGGTACCAATTTGTTCATTAGTTTACTCTCGGCTTTACCATTTTTATTCGCATGTGTTTTTATGTATTTTAATGGTCGTCATTCTGACGCAAAAGCAGAGCGACGTCTTCATCTCGGATTGCCTTTATTTATTTCAGGAATTTTGTTGATCATTAGTATTTACACCGGTCTCACCGCCACGTACCTTTTATTGATCGCTTCTGTAGCACTCAATTGGGCGGTAACTCCGGTGTTCTGGGCGGTAACTACCGAATACCTTGCCAGTGGTTCCGTGGCTGCAGGCTCCATCGCTTTGATCAATGCTATGGCAAATATCGCTGGAGCAACGCTCCCTTTCATTATGGGATATATCAGGGACCTGACAGGTAACTACAATCTTGCATTATGGATTGTGGGCATTGCTCTTATTGCGGGTGGTGCGTTGGGCTTAGTTCTGACCCGGATGATCGCAATAAAACAAAATGCAGCTAGTACTAAGTTGATGACAAACGATCAAATAAGTGTAACTAATTTTTCATAACCGAAAATAAAGACAAGGATGGATAAGATGTTGAAGATTAACAGTAAGCCTTACCGGTGCTTCACGCTTACTATGTTATGGATGCTCATTTTCCCTTTGGTATCAGAATGCCAGCAAGCCGTTGAGATCCAGCGTTACAAAATTAATGATTCCATACATCTGCAAGGAATAGCCGTAGACAAAGGCTTTTTTTATGTGATCGCAAATAATTCAATTTTTAAATACAATAAAAAAGAAGGGAGGATGGTTGGAAATTTTGAGGGCAAAAGAGAAGGATTTTTAAAGCACCTGAATAGTGGGATAGTGATAAAGAATAAATTGTACTGCGCCCATTCCAATTTTCCGGATTCACCTATGGCGAGTTCTATTGAAATATTTGATACAGGAACCATGGAGCACATTGGTAGCCACAGCTTCGGCCTGTTTGGGGGCTCTGCTACCTGGATAGATGAAAAGGATGGCTATTGGTGGGTAGCATTTGCCAA
>DATCWN010000336.1:0-2658 GCA_036566285.1 Hanamia sp. | reverse complement strand
CTACTGCCAGGGAAATACTGGTAAGCGCCATTCTTACCAGCTCTTCTCCGCGTAACCAACCTGCAATAAAAAATAAAACGCAGATAGCCAAAACCAGTGCAGACAAGTATTTTCCAAAAGAATTCACGCGTTGTTGCAAAGGCGTTAGTGTTTCTTTCTGCTGCAGCATTTCGGCGATGCGGCCTAATTCAGTTTGCATACCTGTAGCCACTACCACACCTTTGCCCCGCCCTCCGGATACAAAAGTCCCTTTGAATGCCATGTTCTTTTTATCTCCCACCGGCAATTCGTCCGTATCTAGGGGGTAAGTGATTTTATGGATTGGCTGAGATTCACCGGTGAGCGCGGCTTCTTCTGTTTTTAAGTGAATGGATTCTATAAGGCGAACGTCTGCCGGAACTGCATTTCCTGTTTCTAATATTACCACATCGCCAGGCACTAATTTTGTTGCAGGCAAAGTCGTCATTTGTTTGTTACGAAGCACCTTTGCCTGTACGACCGACATTTTTTTCAATGCCTGCATGGCTTTGTCAGCACGGTATTCCTGGTAAAAACCAAGAATAGCATTTAATAAAACAATCATTATAATTACAACGGTATCAGTAAAATCGCCAATAAACCCGGAAATGATTGCTGCAGCTGTTAAAATTAAGATCATTACATCTTTAAACTGTGACAGCAACATTTTCACTACGCTCTTCTTTTTACCTTCTTCCAGTTCGTTGGGACCTGTTTGTTTTAGCTTTTCCCGGGCTTCAATGGTACTTAAACCTTTCTCGTTTGTATCTAATGATTTTAAAACTTCTGGTATGCTTAGTGTGTGCCATTGCATCATAAAATCGCTTGTAACGTCTTATAAAATTATTCATAAAAAAAATTATAAGCGATAGGTAAATGCTATTTCCTCGTCTCCTTGTCGCGTGTTTAAAATTGACGAATCAAAAATCCCTGACCAATCTCATCGTTTTCAGTAATTACCGTTATCGGTTCCACAAAAGGAGAATTATAATTTTGTAAAACAAACCTTATTCTTTAACAATAAAAATAAATAATTATGAACACACGAACATTAGCTAAAAGAACCGAAAGAATGCCCTCTTTTTTCGAGGATTTTTTCAACAAACCCTTACTCGATTTATTTGACAGCGGCTTTCCATCCAGAACGATGAATATGCCTGCTGTAAATATTACTGAAAGGAAAGATGATTACCTGATAGCCATGGCTGCACCGGGACTAAAAAAGGAAGATTTTAAAATTGATGTGGAAGGCAATATGCTTACCATCAGCAGTGAAAAAGAAGAAGAAAATGAGGAAAAGGAAGAAAGATACACCCGCAAGGAATACAGCTATTCTTCTTTTGAACGCAGTTTTACTCTTCCTGATGAAGTAAACAAAGATAAAATTGATGCGCATTACCAGGATGGCGTATTAGAACTTGTTTTGCCTAAAAAAGAAGAGGCAAAAAAAATGGCAATCAGCCAAAAGATTACAGTAAAATGACGGGAAAGCCGCAGAATTAGGTCTCAATGCCCCGCCAGTAAAAAAGACGGGGCATTGAGTAAATTTCACGTACTTATAAGCTCAATCATTGCGATCAAAAGTTGATTGTTATCAGGGTAATTGCTGATGAAAATCCCTACTTCTCTTTTTCCCCAATAATACCTTTATAAAAAAAGAACTTTGAAAAATAAGATAGCCCAAAATAAGGATATTCCGGAAATGGATATAAGACGATTTCAGACTGAAATTGAAACCTGGAAGCAGGCGCTTAATTCCAGGATGGAAGAAAACCTCTTGATGAAAAGCAGGCTTTCAGACATTCTTAGGAATAACTATGATCAGGATTCTCTTGAAAAAATAGAGGATTTTCAAACCCAGTTTATCAAAGAAGATGAATTGAATCATTCGTTGAGAAGCGATGTAAATGATTTAGACAATTTTTGGTACAACCATATGTTTGAAAATGAGAAAATGGAAAAATCGTTTGAAATGAAAATGAAAAAATTAAGTAAAGAAATTGCTAATTCTATAATCAGGTTTCACATATTAAAATCTGCTTTTAATGATTTTCAGTATAAAATATCCTCTAAGCGTGAAAATTAGAAACTTGAAAACCTGGTGGATTATCCTTTTCGCGTCGCTTTGTGATTTTACTACTTCTGCCCAGCATAATTCCGGAATATTACAGCAGTATCTTTTGGAAAATTTAGAAAATAATAATTCAGGAGTGAATTACAAGAAAGGGATTCAGGAATTTTATGGCCGCATCCACAATCAGACTGCATGGATTCAACGAAAAGATACAGAAAACCTTAAATGCTTGTTGGATAATTTATCATCAGCTGCAAATTGGGGACTCTCGGAAAAAGATTACCAATATAGCTTCATCTCAGCGTTTAAGAACAGCGCTTTCCGTCTTCAAAACCAGGCAGATTCCTTAAAAGCCGAAATTAATTTTACCGATGCCGCTATTCACTTTTATAGTGACATTGCCTATGGAAATACCACGCCGTCATTAGGTTACGCAGGAATAAAATATAATCCCGATTGCCACAATATACCTACAACCCTGGCAGAATATGTTTTAAATAATAAAATCCATTTCCTTGCATCATTTGTATCGCCAACCATGACTGAAATCATCACCTTATTGAAAA
>DATCWN010000255.1:0-13494 GCA_036566285.1 Hanamia sp. | reverse complement strand
AATTCTCTTCTATCTAAAACCGTAAATCGTAAATCGTAAATCCGCAAACAATTTATTTATTAAACAATTACCTCTAATTTTGCTGCACAAAAACTAAGACTCATTTTGCTGAAAATAGATTTCATAAAACAAAACTGGTGGAAAATAGTTTGCATCATTTTTCTGTTTTTAACTTTTACTGCAGGATTTTTAATACAGGTTCCCTTTGTCGGAAACCTTTATGAGAGTATTCGCAATTTCTTTTTTCATGTGCCTATGTGGTTTGGGCAAATGGCGCTGCTTTCATTATCTCTGGGTTATTCCATAGCGTATCTCAGAACCCAAAAAATGAGGTACGATATTTATGCGGTGGAGTTCGCAAAAACAGGGATTATCTTCGGAGTATTGGGTTTGGTTACTGGAGCCATTTGGGCAAAATATACATGGGGCGAATTCTGGAGTAATGACCCCAAACAGATTGCTGCTGCCATTGCTGTCTTAATTTATTTCGCGTACATAGTCTTACGCGGCTCAATGACGGATATGGATAAAAAAGCTCGCGTATCTGCCGTCTATAATATTTTTGCTTATTTCATTTATATACCATTAATAATGATTTTGCCCCGATTGGTTCAATCTCTTCATCCCGGTGGTATGGAAGGTGCCCAGGGCGGGGGGAATCCGGCTCTTGGCGGTGGAAGTCTTGATGCGACTATGCGGATGGTTTTCTGGCCCGCGGTATTTGGATGGATACTTTTAGGAATTTGGATTACCAGCCTTAAGATAAGGCTGAGCATGCTTGCCAATAAAAATGTAATTAATGAATAAACTGTTTTTTAAGCGTCTATGCTTTACCGTTAGCCTGTTACTTTTTCATTCTTTTTTATGGGCGCAAAATGCAACAGATTCTGTTTCGCCTACCATAGATAATACCATGCGAAGCCACGATAAAATTTATGTGGTAATGGCAGTTTGCATTGTTATCCTCTTGGTTCTTTTTTTATATCTTATCCGGATAGACCTTAAAGTATCTAAAAAGGAAAAATCATCCTGAGTTTATTGTCCACTGATTTATCTCTGATTTTTGCATAACTGAATTTTAAAAAATTTATATCATGTCATCAAATGTACCGTATAGCTTTTTTCATAATGTAGAAAGAAGTTTCGATAAAGCGGCCGTTTTTACCAACTGGGATAACGGCATTTTGCAACAGATAAAACAATGTAACAGTGTTTATCAAATGCGCTTTCCTATAAAAAGAGAAAGTGGTGAAATTGTAACCCTGGAAGCCTATCGGGTTCAGCATTCGCATCACAAAACTCCTTGCAAAGGCGGTATCCGTTTTAGTAATGCAGTGAACCAGGATGAGGTAATGGCGTTGGCAGCTTTAATGACCTACAAATGTGCGATTGTAAACGTTCCCTTTGGCGGCTCTAAAGGAGGAATAAAAATAAATCCAAGGGAATACTCTCCTTACGAACTGGAAAAAATTACACGTCGCTATACTGCGGAATTGATTAAGAAAAATTTTATTGGGCCTGGCACTGATGTTCCCGCTCCTGATTATGGAACCGGCGAAAGAGAAATGGCCTGGGTACTGGATACCTACACGGCTATGCACCCCGGTGAAATTGATGCTGCGGGTTGCGTAACCGGAAAACCTGTATCGCAAGGCGGCGTAAGGGGAAGAAAAGAAGCGACAGGATTGGGTGTTTTTTATGGGCTTAGCGAAGTTTGTAATATGCCTACTTTGATGGATAAACTGGGCTTATCGCTTGGGGTAAAAGGCAAACGCATTTGCGTACAAGGTATGGGAAATGTGGGGTATCATACGGCTCTGTTTTTTCAACAGGCGGGTGCTTTGGTGGTTGGCATTGCAGAGTATGAAGGCGCAATAAAAGATTATAAAGGCCTTGACGTAGAGAAGGTCTTTCTGCATCGCAAAAAGACCGGGTCTATTCTTAATTTTCCCGGCGCCGAAAATTTTCAGAAGACCGGGGACGCGCTTGAAATGGATTGTGATATTTTAATACCGGCTGCCCTGGAAAATGTTATCAATGGCGACAACGCCTCAAGAATAAAAGCGAAAATAGTTGGGGAAGCTGCTAATGGCCCGCTTACCCCGGAAGCGGATGATATTTTAAATCTGAAAGGAGTATTGATTGTTCCGGATATGTACCTGAATGCCGGTGGCGTTACGGTTAGTTATTTTGAATGGTTAAAAAATCTTAGCCATGTTCGTTATGGACGTTTGGAAAAGAGATTTGATGAAAACATGAATCATCGTATTGTAGAACAATTGGAAGGTCTTACAGGCAAAAACATCGGCAAGGCAGAAAGAGAATTCATTTTGCGTGGTGCCGAGGAAGTTGATTTGGTTAGGAGTGGGCTTGAAGAAACTATGATAGCCGCAACCCGCGAGATTGTTGACATCTGGCAGAAAACCCCTGCAATTCCTGATATGCGCACGGCAGCTTATGTATGTGCTATTAATAAAGTAGCCACCTCTTATGCTGAATTGGGAATTTTCCCATAAAGGTTAGAAAATTTAGAGAAGATTAGCAGTACTGGATTTTCTTGCTACTTGCTACAATTCATAATCCGGAAAAAGATCAATTTGAAAAAATTGATCTTTTTCTTTTTTAAACCCAAAACAATAACTGCCATTGGTAATGATTAAATATTTTGCCGGAAGTGTTATGTGATATCGGAGTATTTGTTCCAAAGTTTTTTTGCCCAGTGCCACATTCATTTCCTTACACTCAATGATCATCCAGGGCTGTGATTGCCTGTTATAAATCACTACATCGCATCGCTTTTTAAGTTCGCCCAGTTTTATTTCTTTCTCAACCGCTATCAATGACGCCGGATAATTTTTTTGTATCAAAAGAAATTGAATAAAATTTTGTCTTACCCATTCCTCAGGAGTAAGCAGTAACCATTTTTTCCTTATGCCATCAAAAACTTCGTTTATGCCTCCCCGTTGTTTCACCTTTAGCTGGTCTTTTGGAAATTCTATTTTTATCATTTCGCTCAATCAATTTTTTTTAATCTTGTAAATGTAGTTTTCAGAATAATTGAGATTTCAAGTACATGACTTTCTCAATATATCCTTGGAAACGGTGTTTAAAGAAAATCTAAAATCGTATTTTTATCCGTAGCAAATAAAAAATTATTAGATTAACAGGATATGAAGACAAAGAGAGACATTGTAAACAACTGGCTTCCGCGCTATACGGGTGAAAAATTAGAGAATTTTGGAGAATACATTTTGCTTACCAATTTCAGTAACTATATAAAAATGTTTGCTGATATACATAACGTAAAAATTGTTGGGATAGATAAGGCAATGGAATGCGCAACTTCTGACGACATTACCATTATTAATTTTGGGATGGGAAGTCCCGGAGCGGCCACTATTATGGATTTGCTGAGCGCCATTGATCCTAAAGCCGTTTTGTTTTTGGGTAAATGCGGCGGATTGAAAAAGAGAAATAAAATCGGTGACCTCATTTTGCCCATTGCGGCCATAAGAGGCGAAGGAACTTCCAATGATTATTTCCCTCCGGAAGTGCCCGCGCTGCCCGCTTTTGCTTTGCAAAAGGCTATCTCCACCACCATTCGTGATTATGCTTTTGATTACTGGACGGGCACTGTTTATACCACCAACCGAAGGGTTTGGGAACATGATGAAACATTTAAAGCTTACCTGCGAAAAATCAGAGCTTACGCGGTTGATATGGAAACGGCCACCATTTTTACGGTTGGCTTTTATAATAAAATTCCTACAGGCGCTTTATTGCTGGTGAGCGATTCCCCTATGGTGCCCGAAGGTGTGAAAACCATAGAAAGTGACGCCAGTGTAACAGCTCAGTTTGCAGAAAAGCATTTAAAAATTGGCATTGATTCTTTAAAGCAATTGATTAATGATGGTCTAACGGTAAGGCATTTGAAGTTTTAACCCTAACCCTTAACCCCTAAAGGGGAACAATAGAACAATATAGCAATTTAACCATAACAGTAATGCCTTTTCCTCTTCTTCAAATAAAAAATTTAAGTGTTGATTTTGTTACGGAATCAGGCAGCACAACTGCTTTAAAGAATATTTCTTTTACAATAGAAAGAGGCGAAACAGTGGCTGTGGTGGGCGAATCGGGTTCAGGAAAAACGGTAACATCTTTATCTGTATTGCAATTACTGCCTTCTCCTCCTGCGCAATATATTTCCGGCGAAATTCTTTTTTCTGAAAATGGAAATACTTCAATTGATCTTCTGAAAATGGATAAAAATGAATTACAGAAAATAAGAGGTAATAAAATATCCATGATCTTCCAGGAGCCAATGACTTCATTGAATCCTGTAAAAACCTGCGGTAGCCAGGTGATAGAGGCGATGCGGATACATCAAAACATTTCACCCAAAAAAGGGCAAGAAAAAACCATCAAATTATTTGAGCAGGTAAAGCTCCCGGATGCTGCGTCTATGCTCCACCGTTATCCTCACCAGATAAGTGGTGGCCAAAAGCAAAGAGTGATGATTGCAATGGCCATGAGTTGTAATCCGGATTTACTCATTGCAGATGAACCGACTACTGCTTTGGATGTTACGGTTCAAAAAACCATTTTGCAATTGATAAAAGAATTGCAGGTAAAGCAAAACATGAGCGTAATTTATATTACCCATGACCTTGGCCTTGTGGCGGAGATAGCTGATAAAGTAATCGTAATGTACAAAGGAAGTGTAGTAGAAGCGGGGCCAATAAAAAATATCTTTTTAAATCCACAACACCCTTATACAAAAGCATTGCTTAGTTGCAGGCCCACCGCATCTTCCAAAGGGAAGCGGCTTCCGGTAATCAGCGATTTCTTAAGTGAGGTATCAGGTAATGGGTATCAGGTGTCAGGTAACAGGAATCAGGTATCAGGGGAAGAAAATACAGAAACAGGAAAAAATGAAATAGGCAAATCAGGAGAGCCGCTTTTAAAAGTGGAAAACCTGAAAGTATATTTTCCTGTAAAGAAAAACTTTTTGGGAAAAATTCTTCGCGAATTTAAAGCGGTAGATGATGTAAGTTTTACAGTTAACAAAGGTGAAACGCTTGGATTAGTAGGTGAGAGCGGTTGTGGAAAAACTACGCTGGGACGGGCTTTGATAAGATTAATAGCGCCTACCTCGGGGAATATTTTATTTAACGGAAAAAATATTGCTCATATTGCAGATGAGCAATTGAGGAAAATGAGAAAAGACATTCAGATCATTTTCCAGGATCCTTACGGTTCATTAAATCCGCGTTTAACGATTGGGCAGGCTATCAATGAACCTATGAAAATTCATGAAATATTGCCAACTGAAAAACAGCGGAAAGAAAAGATCATGGAGCTTTTGCAAAAAGTAGATTTGAAGCCGGATTTTTTTAATCGCTATCCACATGAATTTAGCGGTGGCCAGCGACAAAGGATCTGTATTGCCAGGGCGCTCAGCCTTGATCCTGATTTTATTATTTGTGATGAAAGTGTATCGGCGCTTGATGTAAGCGTGCAGGCGCAGGTTTTGAACTTACTGAATGAACTTAAAAATGAATTAGGCTTCACGTGCATTTTTATTTCACATGATCTTGGCGTGGTGCATTATATCAGCAACCGCATTATGGTAATGAATAAAGGAAAAATAGAAGAGACTGGCAGCGCTGATGAGATTTATTATCATCCCCAAAAAAAATATACCCAACAGTTAATTGCTTCTATTCCAAAAGTGAGCTTTTAAAAACACTTTTGGATTATACTTCTCCTTCAAAACACTTAAAAACCTTTGGTAGAGCCACTCTAAAACTAACATCAGCTTTTTAATTAAATTATCTTACCTTCGCAGCCTTAAAAAAAATCATGCCGTAACATGATAAGTGGCCTGCCGCGGCGGGTACATATCTCTGTAAAAACAGTACATGGCATGTGACAATTAACTTTTAAAATTATAATTGCACATGAAATTAAGTCAATTCAAATTTGACCTTCCTCTCAATCTAATTGCACAAAACCCCACCAAACGAAGAGAAGACAGCCGGTTGATGGTGATAGAAAGAGCCACCGGGAAAATCGAAAACAAACATTTTAAAGACGTCCTTGACTATTTTGACGATAAAGATGTTTTTGTAGTAAACAATACTAAAGTTTTTCCGGCACGCATGTATGGACGTAAGGAAAAGACGGGCGCCAAGATTGAAGTTTTTCTGTTAAGAGAATTAAATAAACAAAATCGTCTTTGGGACGTAATTGTGGACCCGGCCCGTAAAATTCGGGTGGGCAATAAATTATATTTTGGAGAAAATGATGAACTGGTTGCTGAAGTAATTGACAACACCACCAGCCGCGGGAGAACCATCCGTTTTCTTTGGGATGGCCCGGAAGAAGAGTTTAGGAAAATGCTTTATTTTATGGGAGAAACTCCTTTGCCCAAATACATAAAGCGCAAGCCCGATGAAGAAGATAAAGAAAGATACCAAACCGTTTATGCAAAGCATGAAGGCGCAGTAGCCGCTCCTACAGCGGGTTTGCACTTTAGTCCTGAACTAATAAAACGTTTGGAAATAAAAGGTATTCGTTTTGCAGAAGTTACTTTACATACAGGTCTTGGCACTTTCAGGCCAATAGAGGTGGAAGATTTAAGCAAACATAAAATGGATGCGGAATATTATCGCATAGAAGAAGAGGCTTGTAAAATTGTAAACAAGGCAAAAGAGACAGGCCATAGAATTTGCTCTGTAGGAACCACTACAATGAGGGCTATGGAAACTTCTTTTACTGCCCAAAAGTTTTTAAAACCATCGGAAGGATGGACCAATCATTTCATTCATCCTCCTTACGATTTTAATATTGCTGATTCGCTGATTACTAATTTTCATTTGCCCAAAACAAGCCTGTTAATAATGGCATGTGCATTTGCGGGTTACGATCTGATGATGGATGTTTATAAAAAAGCCATCAAGGATAAATACCGTTTTTTTAGTTATGGCGATGCGATGTTGATTATTTAAGATCATTTTTTAATTTATTATGGCCGGTATTTATACCGGCTATTTTTTTGCTTCTACAAAATAAAATTTTAATAATTTTTCATTCAGTAAACATCTGTCATAATTGGTTTTTTTTTGTAAATTTTATATTCATCTGCTGTGGAAACTTTGTATGTTTGCTTCCACTTTTAAACAGTGGAGGCAATAATTGTGAGCGCAAGCAAGAAAACTTATAATTATGTTTCGAGCCAGCCCGAGCTGGAAGAATGGATACGCGATTTTTCCGCGTATTTAAAGGCGAACCCGGATAAGAACACAATTATTTATCCCGAAAGCTTTGCCAGCGGTTTTGCCAAAGTTTATTGTTTGGAAGAAGGCCTTACTTATAGAATCGTGGACTATAGATTGAACACCGATTTTGTTTTTTCCCGCGAGGCATCAGACAAGTTTTATCTGATTATTTATTTTTATCAATATAAAGATTGTAAAGACCTTTCGGTAGTCATCAACAATAAATTAATCATAAGCAGCGAAGAGGAAAATTATAGCTCTTTATTAATGACCAACAGCCTGGTGGCGCAAACAATCACGCTTACAAAAGGCACCCACATAAAAGGACTGACTATTCAGATAACTGAAGACTGGCTTAGGGAAAAAATCACCCATCCTGATACCGCCAATTATGCCTTATTTAAAGAGAAAGATGTATTTCAATCTTTTTTAAATCCTAAATCTCAAAAGCTCCTTGACGAGATTTTTGATGATGATTTGAATTCTACTGTTCCCGGGCTTTACATGAGCAACCGCGTGCTTCGGTTGCTGGAAGGATTTTTAGAAAACATTCTTAAATACGGCGTTTCAGGAAATACTTTTCCTTCTTCTGTAAGCGATGTTCAAAATATACTTAAAATAGAAAGTTACCTGTTGGATAATTATTCCTCCGAGTTTCCAAGTATTGAAAAGTTAGCCCGCATGTCTTGCATGAGCGCCACCAAATTAAAAACTATTTTTAAAAAGGCCTTTGGTATGGGCATGTATGAATATTATCAGAAGAACAGGATGCATAAAGCCAAAGAATTATTGAGTTCCGGATTGTATTCCATTTCAGATGTGGGCAATATGATCGGCTATCAGAACCTGAGTAATTTTTCAAATGCCTTTAGAAAAAAGTTTAATTGCCTGCCCAAAGATTTTAATAAAATAGGATAATAGCTGCCAAAATAAATAACTGAATTTATAAAAATGTCCTGTGCAGGTATTTCTAAAGCCGCTTAGCTCTCAAGCTCAGGAAGAAGTCAATTAGATTTGTATTACCCATTAATCAATGAAAAGCGAATCAATTCATTTTCG
Source organism: Hanamia sp. (assembly GCA_036566285.1). GTDB lineage: Bacteria > Bacteroidota > Bacteroidia > Chitinophagales > Chitinophagaceae > Ginsengibacter. Next base: position 5,155 of record DATCWN010000255.1, on the reverse strand, counting down.
AAAAACCATAACCCTCAGCCACTTGAAAAGGGAATTTTAATTCCGCTTGGCAACCAAAATTATAAAGCTCCATTTGGGGCTTTTTTTTGTGGGAAACGCTACATGGTTTTATACATTCATTCTCTTAACTTTGCAGCCCGTAAACGAAAAATACTATGAGTGGCGCATTAAAGGAAGTTAGGAACCGGATAAAAAGCGTTCAAAGTACGCAGCAGATTACCAAAGCCATGAAGATGGTGAGTGCTGCAAAATTAAGAAGGGCACAGGATGCCATTATCCAGATGAGGCCTTATGCCAAAAAGCTCCAGGAAATGCTGAGCAATATTGTAAGCAGCGCCGAAGGAGATATTAATATGGCGCTTGCAAAAGAACGGCCCGTGGAAAAAGTTTTGGTTATTGTAATCACCAGCGATAGGGGATTGTGCGGTGGATACAACAGCAACCTTATTAAGCTGGCCAAATTGAATATTCAGGAAAAATATGCCTCGCAGTTTGCAAAAGGAAATGTAGAAATACTTCCTTTAGGTAAAAAGGGATACGAGCATTTTATAAAAAATAAATTCAAAGTAATTGACCGTTACTGGAATATTTTTTCTAATCTGAACTTTGAAGGAGTGGCCGCTGCTGCAAAATATGCGATGGATGCTTTTGCCAATGGCGAAGTAGATGCGGTAGACATTATTTATAGTGAATTTAGAAATGCAGCCACTCAGCGATTTATTGCAGAACCTTTTTTGCCCGTAAAGAAAACGGAAAAAAAGAAAGGAGAAGCGCAGGCCGATTTTATTTTTGAGCCTGATAAAAATGTTTTGATTGAGGAGCTAATGCCCAAAATATTAAATACTCAATTGTACAAAGCCATGCTGGACGCTAACGCCAGCGAACATGGTGCACGTATGACGGCGATGGATAAGGCCACAGACAATGCGAATGAACTTTTGAAGGCTTTGAAAATAAGTTACAACCGCGCCAGACAGGCTGCCATTACCACAGAACTTACGGAAATAGTAAGTGGCGCCGCCGCTTTACAAGGTTAGAGTTTATTAGCTAATTAGCTAATTATAGAATCAAATAATGGAATTAAGCATCATAATCCCACATATAGAAGCACTCATTTTCGCCAGCGAGAAACCTTTGGTTATTGATGATATTGTTGAATTACTGAACAATGCGTTAGGATTTATTGATGACCGTGCTACCCCCGAACAGGTGGAAGCCGCAATACAGGCCATCTCAGAAAAATATAACTCTGAATTTTACGCTTTTGAAATGGTCGAAAGCGGTGGCGGTTGGCAATTCCTGACTAAAAAGGAATATCACAAAACCATCGCGCAACTTAATGGCGATAAATTTCTAAAAAAATTATCAGTAGCTTCCATTGAAACGCTTTCTATTATTGCTTACAAGCAGCCGGTAACTAAATCGGAGATTGAGCTAATTCGTGGCGTTAACTGCGATTATGCAGTGCAGAAGCTTTTAGAAAAAGATTTAATTATTATTTCCGGAAGAAAAGAAGATGCGGTGGGCAAGCCTCTTATTTATGCTACCTCAAAATCTTTCATGGATTATTTTGGTATCAATTCTCCGGAAGACCTTCCTAAAATAAACGAAATCCTGAAGCAGGAAATCATTGAAGCCACAAAAATTGAAAAGCAGGAAAGTGCGGATGCTCCAGAAAAAGAATCTTTGAAAGAAAAAATAATTGTTGAAGAAATTGAAGAAGTAATAGCAAGTGAGGAAAGTGATTTTGAAGAGACTGTAAATAATTCCAACGAAGAAAATAATTCAGAAGAAAATAACACGGCTTAATGTTTTTCATTGATCATTCACCATTGACCATTCACCATTCACTATTATGAGCGAGGTTTTATCCCATAGCCAGCTAACTGAAGTCGCCAATAAATTTGGCACTCCTGTTTATGTATATCATGCAGAAAAAATTGCGGAGCAATACGGCAAATTACAAAAGGCTTTTGCCGACCAGGATGTGGTTATATTTTATGCCTGTAAAGCCCTGACCAATGTTAGCATTTTGCGGTATGTAAAATCTCTCGGCGCCAATGTTGACTGTAGTTCTATTAATGAAGTGAAGTTGGCGTTGTATGCAGGTTTTGAGCCAGAGAGGGTTTTATATACTTCTAACGGCATTGCCTTCAGCGAAATAGAAGAAGCGAAAAATTTGGGCGTTCATATTAATATTGACAGCTTATCTAATCTTGAAAAGTTTGGGAAAAAATATGGGCATTCTTATCCTGTTGGCATACGCTTACGGCCTAATATTTTAGCAGGTGGAAATCTTAAAATTTCCACCGGGCATGATAAAAGCAAATTTGGGATTCCGGTTGATAGGATTGAAAAAATAGTATCCGTTGTACAGGAAAATAATTTGCACATCCGGGCTTTGCACATACATACCGGAAGCGGAATTAAAGATGTAAATGTTTTTGTAAAAGGCATTGAAGTGCTGTTTGATTTGATTTCAGAATTTAAAGAATTAGAGGTTATTGATTTGGGTGGCGGCTTTAAAGTGCCTTATAAAGAAGGCGATAGTGAAACTGATATTCCCTTACTTGCGCAAAAAGTAAAAGAAGCATTTTCCCATCTTTTCAATGCTACCAACAAGCATTTGCAGGTTTGGTTTGAACCGGGAAAATTCCTGGTAAGCGCTGCAGGATACCTGGTAACACAGGTGAATGTTTTGAAAGAAACTTCGGTAACTACTTTTGCAAGTGTAAACAGTGGGTTCAACCATCTTATTCGTCCTATGTTTTACAACTCGTATCACCGCATAGAAAATATTAGTAATGAAGAAGGCCCGCAAAAAAAATATACCATTGTGGGTAATATTTGCGAAACCGATACTTTTGCCTGGGAAAGAGAAATTAGTGAAATTAAAGAAGGAGATTATCTCGTTTTTTATAACGCCGGTGCGTATGGTTTTGAAATGGCTTCCAATTTTAATTCCCGTTTCAAGCCTGCGGAGGTTTTAATAAAAGAAGGAAACCCCATCCTGATCCGCAAAAGAGATTCTTTTGAAGACCTTCTTAGAAATCAAGTTTTATAGGTTTGTTTCTTAAATAAATCTTATCCTTATTTTTCAACTTTGCATAGTTATTGATATAACCCAGGTAATGAATTTTAGAAGATTCAAATTTTTACTATGGAAAAAATTCAAATCCTGGCGATAGGCAGAGACCCTGTTGTCTTGCAAAAGCTCCTGCGTTTCATCAATGAAAATCCGAAATGGGAAGGCTCCGGAACGGTGGACGATGAAAGCGCGATTATTATTTTTAATCAAAGAAAGTTCGAGGTTATTTTATTCATAGATCGCCTTTCGGAAGAGTCAGAAAAAAAGCTACGTTCTGTTTTTACCTTCCATGATCCGTCAATTATTTTTATACATCATTTGGGCGACTCTACCGGATTGCTCGCATCCGAAATCCAGGAAGCTTTGGATGATAAGAAAGCAAAGCTGAATATAATGGACGATATTTTTAAAGACAATAAACCTGAACTATGATTATTTCATTCAAATCATTTTGAAAAAATTACATTAACCCAATCCAATTTCAGTATGCCTTGCAGGAATTTCTACATCTAAAAATCCCTTGCTGATGAGGCGGTTTTTAAAATCTAATTGCACATCATAATCGCCATGCACCAAAAATAATTTCTTTACTTGCCGGGGATCCTGGCAAGCGAGCCACTGGCTCATGTCCTCGTAATCGCCATGAGCGCTCATGCTTTTTATTTCTCCGATTTCTGCATTTACTTCATGCGGCTGGCCGAAGATGCCTACTTCTTTTGGATGCAATTTTAATCTGCCACCCAAAGAATTGGGTTCGCAATACCCGGTGAGCAATATAGAATTGCGGCTGTTTTCAATATTATTACTGATGTGGTGTTTTACCCTTCCCGCTTCTGCCATGCCACTTGCAGAAATAATTACCAATGGATCTTTGCGGTAATTCAATGACTTACTTTCTTCCACCGATTTCACAAATTTCAAACCCTTGAATCCAAAAGGATCCTGGTCATTTTGCAATATCTTTTGCACGCGGCTATTAAAATATTGAGGGTAACTTTTAATGACCTGGGTGGCTTCCAGGCTCAAAGGGCTGTCCACATAATAAGCCACATCGGGAAGACGGTTTTCCACTTCCAACTGGTTTAGGGCATAAAGAATTTCCTGTGTGCGGCCCACGCTAAAAGCAGGAATAATCAGTTTCCCTTTTTTCTGCAAACAGGTTTTTGTAATCCATTCCAATAAAGCATCAGGGGAGCTGTACACTTCTTCATGCAATTTATTTCCGTAGGTAGATTCCATAATGATGTAGTCGGCCTGTGGAAAGGGCGCCGGCGATTTTAAAATAATATCACGGTATCTTCCAAGGTCTCCTGAAAAAGTAAGCCGGGTTTCTTTACCATTCTCTTTGATTTTTAAATGCACCGTGGCGCTGCCAATAATGTGACCCGCATCAAGATACATAAACTGTACATTTTCATCTATGGCAAACCATTTCCCATAATCGACTGTTACCAGGTGTTCCGCGGCTATTACCGCATCTTCCATAACATACAACGGCGACAGGTAAGGCTTTCCCTGCCGGGCACGTGTTTTGTTGAGAAACTTTAAATCGCTTTCCTGTATGCCTGCGCTATCGGCCATGAGAATAGTTGCCAGGTCTTTGGTGGCCGGCGTCGCATAGACCTTTCCATTGTATCCGTCTTTTATTAATTTGGGTATTAGCCCGCAATGATCTATGTGCGCATGAGAAAGAATCAGGTGGTCTATTTCTGAAGGATTAAATCCAAAATCGCGGTTGAGTTCATCCGTTTCTTTTCCCATTCCCTGGTACAGGCCGCAGTCGAGTAAATATTTTTTACCGTTGGCAAGGGTGAGCAAATGTTTGGAGCCAGTAACTGTACGGGCGGCGCCGTGAAAGGCAATTTTCATGTATTCAATTTAATGGTTTGAGAGAAAGGAGATTTAAAATACGCTTTATCAAATATCGTGGAAAAAGATTAAATAACTGTAGCCGGTGCCGACCTTCGGTCTGACCTTAGACCTTCGGTTTGACCTTGAATGACCACGTAAACAAAAACTCAGCAACCAATTCATCATTTTTATTTCTCCCTTTTGAAGTTATGGTAA
>DATCWN010000206.1:0-6061 GCA_036566285.1 Hanamia sp. | reverse complement strand
CAAGGAATTGACCATAGTCAATGAAATGGCGTTAACCGTCGGACTCTTTGCCCTTGGCGTAGGTACTTTCCTGGGAGGAATGTGGGCCAACGAGAGCTGGGGAAGGTACTGGAGCTGGGATCCCAAAGAGACCTGGGCATTTATATCGGTAATATTTTATGCCGTGGTACTTCACCTGAGATTGGTTCCGAAACTCAGGGGGAAACTAACCTTTAATATTGTCAGCCTGTGGGCGATATGGTCCATTATATTTACTTATTTCGGGGTCAATTACTACCTGTCCGGATTGCATTCGTATGCCGCCGGCGACCCTATGCCGGTTCCCGCCTGGATTTATATTACTGCAGCAGGAATGCTCATTTTATCTTTGGCAGCTTATTTTAGAAACAAATGGAACAGGCCGGGGAGAAAAACTGTGCTACATTAGAGGTAACTTGTTTTAATAGCTTTTCTGTTTTTGACAAAAATTAGCGACAGCTTTTTTTATGTCTATGTCAGTTCTATTAGCCGATACAATCAGCAACCCAAAAAACTACTCTACTTTACAATCATAACGGTTCCCTTTTCAACCTTTTCGGTTTCGCCACTGAACTGGTATTTACAGATCCATATGAATATATCAGACTCCTGTGGCATGCTTTTATATTTTCCATCCCAGCCATCTTTCAGATTATTAGTCTTAAAAACGTTTTCACCAAAACGGTTATAAATCATAAATTCATAACGCACTACCATTCCGAATAGTAAAGGCTTAAAACCATCATTTTTGCCGTCATTGTCCGGTGTAAATGCATTAGGAATATAAAAACCAGCCATACAATCTTTAGGATTGATAATGATTGAATCCCTGCCGGTACAATTATTATTATCAGTTACCTGCAACCAGTAGGTTCCTGCTTCAGATATCGTTATAATTTTGGTATCTGCGTGATTATTCCATAAATACTTCGAAAAATTATTAACAGGAGAAAGCTCAATTTTACTATAAGAACAAATAGAAGTATCAGCAGGCAAAAATTTACCCGGCAAAGGAAGTAGTGTTGTAATTTGGATTGTATCTGTTCCAATGCATGAATGAAGATCTGTTACCGTTACATAATAAATCCCTGTTTCACTTGCCAGGATGGTACGGGTCCTTTCGCCATTATTCCATAAGTACGAATTAAAATTTCCTGCATCCAGTTCCCGTACGGTGCCTGCACAAAGTGCAGTGTCCTTATTAAGTGCTACAACAGGGTTTTCAAACACGTTGATTACCTTTAAGGTATCGAATGATTGACAACCTTCCGCAGTAGTCGCAATTACAGAATATTCACCGGTATTTTTTGCAATGATCTTTTGTGTATTATTTCCTTTATTCCATTGGTATTGTGAAAAGCCAACACCTGCATCAAGAAGGATGCTGTCTCCAAAACAAAAGCTTCTGTCGCTGCCCATATCTATTACAGGCGAAGTATATACGGTTACTTTTAAAGAATCGTAAGCAAAACAACCAGGGGATTTCTCAGCTCTTATTTTATAGGTAGTGGTTACGTGTGGATTTACGGCAACAGAGCGTGAAGTATCTGAACGAATGTCATTGGCAGGTATCCATAGGTAGTAAATAAATCCAGATGGCATGGTGATAATCAGAGAATCGTTATTGCATTTTGAAAGATCAGGCCCTGCATCAAAGGGTATTGGCGGATGGGCGGAAATGATTACAGTGTCATTAAAAACTCCGCCACAGGCATTAGTAGTTTTTATGAAATACTTACCGGGTTTGTTTACAATAAAGAGGGAATCTGAGGAGCCGTCCTGCCACAAATAAGTTGCATAATCATTGCCTGCATTCAGTGTTATCGTATTCCCGGGACAAAGAACGGTATCAGGCCCAAGGTTCAGCAAAGGAGGTGAATTTAAAACAGTAATTTCTACAGAGTCAGCCAACAGATTACATCCATAGGTGTATCCATGAATCACACCTTTCCATGAGGAAGCAAACAGTAAACTGTAAACAGAATCATTCACCTGCTCAAGAGATTGAAGGTGACTGGAATCAAAATTAAAAAACACGGGTGCCCGGCATTCCGGATTTTTATGAACTGTTATTAAAAGCGGATCCGAAACGCAAATGCTTTTTGCTGAAGAAGAGAGGGAAAACGAATCACAAAAAGAAACCTGTTCACAACCCGGCAAATAATTCAGCATGGTGTTTTCTGTGGTGATGGTCTTATTCGGATTTTCCTGGAAAACATTTTTGCCAATAGAATCAATGTAACCAGGTTCATTTTTTAAAAAGAAAGGCTGCATAAATGTTGAATGATCCTCTATTCCCAGGCATTGAGAGGAGGTATCCGTGATGTGCAGTTTTAAAAACTCCACTTTTGCAGAATGGGTTGCACTATCTCCAAGTAGTTTGACAGTAAGGGATCCACCATCGGTAAGCTGTAGGGATGAATTCTCTATTGGAATTCCCTCGCCGTCATAATATCTTATACGCTGACTCAGTATTTTATTATTTTTAAACTGCGTATAAAAAACTTTTGCCTTATAACCGCTAACGTACTGAAGCATAGTGAACAACCCGGAGCCATCAGGAAAAACGGAAAGCTTTGTGTTGGAATTATTACTTTCTGTATTATTTCTAAAAGAATAAGCATTTACAAAATTCAGGTTAGTACCAAACTGAACATAACCTGCATGGTAGAGCGCTGCCGTATCGCCCGGATCATAGGGGTTTCTATGATAACCATAGTGACTTCCTTTTATTATATAGTTACCATTCTCCAGTTTCGATAATGGCTCAATATTCAAAAACCCAAACCTTTCATTTACATTATCCGCGAGTGAAAAGAACTTTGATTGAATCGTATCACCTGTTACTTTATTTATTCTGTATATGCTCAAATAGTTCTTGTAGTTTGTAAGAAACCGGCCAAATACCAGTAATTCATTACCCCTGATGTCCAATCCAAAGGGAGTATCAAAATAACCTCCAAAAGAAGGCTGATAAAGGTTACTCCAGACGATAGCACCATTCTGAGAATTAAGATTGATGATGCTTCTGCCTTCTGTCCAATGCGGCCCCGTCAAATAAATATTCCCCGTTTCGTTATCCTGTTTAACGTGCTGGACATAATAATAATCAGTACTCCCGTTTCCATGCCCCCACAATCTCGATTTAAATACTTTACTCCACAGAATATCTCCTGTCGGATCAGTTTTTGTAATAAGAAGATCGTCATTATCTGTTACCCGATTAGGGGTAGAGCCGGTCAACAAAATACTTCCGTCTTTTAACTCAAGAATCCTGTAATAATTTACGTAGCTGTAGGCCACATGATTCAGGCTATCGTAAAGTTTTGTCCAGTAAACGTTCCCTTTTTCATCACATTTCATTAGAAACCCTTTATCAATGAGCTCGCTTCCTGTGAATTTTACAAATTCTCCGCAAAGCAGTAAGCTCCCGTCCTTTGCCCGGATGTAATCTTTGACATAAAAGTTTGAAGAGTCTTGCAAAAGAAAAAACCTTGAGGAGGTATCCACACAACTACCTGATTTGGCTGTTGTTGATTTCATTGCCAGGTTGCGCCGTAAAATAGTAGTGGCAGTGGAGGAAGTAAAATTAAACAATGCTTTCCTGTTTTGCATTCCCGGCCTTTCAGTTTGCCGGATTCCCTGTTGTAATCTTTCCATTGAATCCAGGGCCCTTTTGTTTAATTTTTGAAGCGAATGATTTTGGGAGATCCCCTGATAAGAGATCATCAAAAATAGAACTGAATGGAAAAAATATTTTAATAAGGCTCTCATGATCTTATACTAATAATTTTTCCTGAGCTATTGATTGTTTTAAACAATTACCAGAATATAACAAACTGAATGAGATGCAAAACTTTTTCATAAGCAACCAGTTAATTGGGTTTTGGAAGAACAATAGTAAGGAATATTTTTCTAAATCAGAAGCAACCCCTTTTGAAAAAATTCACACCTGTATAGCTATTTTAGAACTAGACAAACGCAGGTTCAGCTCCGGGGATACTGTATAGATAAAGCATAGATAAAGCATACATAGTGTATGAGTAGTGCATGAAACAGGTAAATCTCCTTTTTGGTTCGAAGTCGTTTAATCATAGCCGAAAGAGTTACTTCGAACTTTTTAAAAAACCGCTTTTACTTTTTTATCTACTCTTAATATGGATTGCTGGTTAAACAGGGTTTTATATACCGACCGCAGGCTGTCTATTCTTTTTGATACCGACCGGGAATGTTTGTAAAAATAAACAACCACATAAGTGCTTTCAGAGATGAGTTTATTACTGGCGGTATCATACCAGGTACCTGTGCCGGGGAGTATGGTAGTTCCTTCTTTAAAGGCTTTGGCAATTTCGGTTTCTTTAAAATGAGTCCATTCATTTTCTGTTAGGGTGGTTCCGTCTGGTTTCGACTGTCCAAAATACAAATCAGTTTCCATCATCCTGGTTGATGAGCAGGAGCATAGAAATAAACAGATAAGAAGCAGCTTGCAGTACATAGTATAAGAATTAAAAGGTTTCCTTTTTATGTACGCCTGTGTTTTTACTCAAATCTTTTAGCAAAGCAGGGCGCGGTGGCAAATGTAAAAGAGAAATAGGTCTCATAGTAATGACGATTATTTACCTCTTGCGAAGTATAACCTTTGTTAACTTTCCAAACTCGTAAAATTTCTTCACCAGGCCCAGCCTGCCTAAAACTTCAAAAATGGTATCTTTGGGCACAATTTAAAAAGAATGAGTAAGAAAGGTAAAGTTTTAATGGCGATGAGCGGAGGTATTGATAGTACAGTGGCTGCTCTTATGCTTAATGACGAAGGATATGAAGTAATAGGCATTACCATGAAAACATGGGATTATGCCAGTAGTGGCGGCAATAATAACAAGCAAACTGGTTGCTGCAATATTGATAGTTTTAACGATGCGCGCGCCGCTGCGGTGGACCATGGCTTCCCGCATTTCATTTTAGATATCCGTGAAGAATTTGGCAGTTTTGTGGTTAATAATTTTGTAGATGAATACATAGCGGGTCGTACGCCCAATCCGTGCGTGCTGTGCAATACGCATATTAAATGGCGGGCGCTTTCTAAAAGAGCGGATGCACTGGGTTGTGATTTTATAGCCACGGGGCATTACGCGCAAATTCATCAGCATAGCAATGACAGGTATTTTGTAAGAAAAGGGCTTGATGATACCAAAGACCAAAGCTATGTGTTGTGGGGCTTACAGCAGGATTTACTGAGCCGCACGATACTTCCTCTTGGCACGTATCGCAAAACTGAAATAAGGCAAATGGCCATTGACTATGGGTATCCCGCACTGGCGAAGAAAAATGAAAGCTATGAAATCTGTTTTGTGCCGGATAATGATTACCGGGGTTTTTTGAAAAGAAAAGTGGAAGGGCTGGAAGAAAGAGTTTCGGGCGGCTTTTTTGTAGATAAAACAGGAAAGATTTTAGGCCCTCATAAAGGCTATCCTTTTTATACCATTGGCCAGAGGAAGGGATTGGATATTGCTTTGGGCAAGCCGGCCTTTGTTACCAAAATTATCCCTGAAACCAATACGATTGTTTTGGGTGATGAAGAAGATTTAAGAGGAAGTGAAATGATGGTAAAAGGAATGAACTGGATAAAATATGATGGCATTTCGGATGGCATGGAAGCACTTACCAAAATCAGGTATAAAGATAAAGGCGCACTTTCTAACCTCTTCGCATACGAAAATGGTATTAAAGTACGTTTCTATGAAGATGTAAAGGGAATAGCCCCGGGACAGAGCGCTGTTTTTTATGAAGGCGATGATGTGATAGGAGGTGGGGTGATACAGAGAGGCTGAGAGGTGAGTGGTCAATGGTGAATGGTTAATAGACAGCATTTCAAAACCTTAAGCTTCTCTTTACGTTTCTTTACAGACGTCTTAATAATTTAGTATGGCAAAATATTTTGTTGGCTCCCTTTTCCTTTTTCTGATGCTGGCTTCTTGTAAAAAAGAAACAGAGACTTTTCAAACAGCTTCTGTCAGCGACTATTTCCCCATGCAGGTAGGGAAAT
>DATCWN010000450.1:0-2460 GCA_036566285.1 Hanamia sp. | reverse complement strand
ATTTAAGCGGGGGACTCGACTCAAGTGTTACTACAGCTTTAATGCACGAAATCAATCCGGATATTCTAAACACTTTTTCAATCGGGTTTAAGGATAAAGTGTTTGATGAAACGCGCTATCAATCAGAAGCGGCGAAATACTTTAATACCAATCATACCGCTTTCAAATGTACCTCTGCAGAAATAGCTGAACAATTTGCCAATACCGTCTGGCACACGGAGTTTCCTATTTTAAGAACCGCTCCCACACCCATGTTGCTACTATCGAAAAAGGTTCGCGAAAGAAATATCAAAGTGGTAATTACCGGGGAAGGCGCCGATGAATTTCTCGGTGGCTATAATATTTTTAAGGAGGCAAAAATCAGGAGGTTCTGGGCAAGAGATCCAAAGTCTGCCATAAGGCCAAAGTTATTATCAAGGCTTTACCCTTATATGCCCATGATGAAAGATGCCAACAATATGGCCGCTAAAATGTTTTTCGGGTACAAGCTTTCTGAAACCGACCATCCGCTTTATTCGCATTTGTTACGCTGGCACAATACCTCGCGTATCAAATCTTTTTTTTCGGATGATATTTCTGCAAAGTTGAACGGTTATGATCCGCTGGAAGCACTCCATCCCAAGCTTCCTGAAAATTTTACGAAGTGGAGTGGCCTGGCAAAATCGCAATACCTTGAAGCTACTATCTTTATGTCGGGATACCTTCTTTCTTCTCAGGGTGACCGGATGGCTATGGGCAATTCTGTTGAAGGTCGATATCCTTTTCTTGATTACCGGGTTATTGAATTTTGCGGAAAACTAAATGACAGTTTTAAACTTAATGGCCTCAATGAAAAATTTTTATTGAAGAAAATGAGTGCAGGGAAAATACCCGGTTCTATTACAAAAAGGACGAAGCAACCCTACCGGGCTCCTATTGCGGATAGTTTTTTTAATGCAGATTCTCCCGCTTATATTTCTGAAATACTATCTGAATATAGTGTAAAATCCTTTGGACTTTTTAATCACATTAAGGTAAAAGCATTGATTAATAAAATACTTTTACAAAAGAATATATCGGAAGTGGATCAGATGGCCATTGCCGGAATTCTTTCTACTCAACTTCTTTACAAAATGTTTATCCATGAGCCTGTAACGCCAACAATGGATAACCTGGCTAACTTAAAAGTTATTGTAGAATCATCAATCTGATCGTTTATATAATCGGTATAACAGAAACCGAAAAACAACGTTAGTTTATCAGGGGTCATTAAAGAATTAAACCAGGTGATAATAATCACTCAAGTTTTCAATATAGAATAATATGTGTGGCATCGTAGCAATAATAAACAAAACTGGCTATAAAGCAAATTACAGTCTTCTTGAAAAGATGGCTTCCACAATTCATCATCGTGGACCCGATGCCGATGGTGTAATGATAGATGGACCTATTGGATTCTTTCATAAAAGACTTTCAATCATTGATATTTCTACGGGTCAACAGCCAATGACATTTGATAACTGTACCATTGTGTTTAATGGCGAAATTTATAATTACATTGAGCTGCGGGAAGATTTAAAAAAGAAAGGCCATTCATTTATTACTTCATCCGATACAGAAGTTATCCTGCATCTCTACACCGAATATGGGAATGATTTTGTGAATTTGTTGAATGGCATGTTTGCATTTATTATTTATGACAAAAACCTGAAGAAGCTTTTTATTGCAAGGGATCATTTTGGAATAAAGCCTTTATATTGGTATCATGATGACGAGGTCATTGCTTTTGGTAGTGAAATAAAGGCCCTACTCGCCCATCCCGATATTAAGGCAGAACCTGATAATGATAATCTTTACGAGTACCTCACCTTTCAATTTGTTATGGGTGAAGGAACGATGTTTAAAAATATATTTAAAATCCTTCCTGGCCATTTTATGTCCCTGGATCTGAATACTTGGAATTCTAAAACAGTGAAGTATTGGGAACCGAACTTTAAGATAGACCAATTTCATACAGAAGAATATTTTATTGTTGAGCTTCGGGCCATTCTTGAAGAAACCATTTCCCAACAATTGCGCAGTGATGTTCCTTTAGGCACTTATTTGAGTGGAGGCCTTGATTCCTCCCTGGTAACTATCATGGCCTCAAAGTTTTTGAACAATCCCATTAAGTCATTCAGTGGCGCCTTTAAAGAAGGGCCGGAATTTAACGAGCTAAAGTATGCGCACATTGCAGCGAATTCTGCAAATGCTGAGTTATTCGAAATCTTCCCAACTGAACAGGAATTTATTGATTTACTTCCCAAACTAATCTATCACCTTGACGAACCTGTTGCCGGTCCGGGACTTTTTCCGCAATACATTGTATCCAGGCAAGCTTCAAAGCACGTAAAGGTAATTTTGGGTGGTCAGGGAGGCGATGAAATATTCGGAGGATACACGCGATATATTGTGGCATACCTGGAACAGGCACTTAAAGGC